>CAIOAQ010000187.1 GCA_903856025.1 uncultured beta proteobacterium | reverse complement strand
CGAATATCGGGGCAGTTTTCTTTGAAGGTAATGCCCAATACGCCTACGGTACTCCGCGCCACAACGATGCCGATTTTCAGCATGCGCTTGATGACGTTGCGCGCGGCATAGCGCGACATGTTGTCGTTGATGCGTCGCCCGGCCAGGATGACTTGGGGGTGGTAGCCCACCTCTTCGGCTTTATGAGTGAGGTAGTACGGATCCACACCAATGCAATGGCCTCCGACCATGCCTGGGCGAAATGGAAGAAAGTTCCACTTGCTGCCAGCCGCTTCAAGCACTTCGATGGTGTCGATATCCAGGCGGTCAAAGATAACCGACAACTCGTTCACCAGCGCGATGTTCAAATCCCGTTGGGTGTTTTCGATCACCTTGGCAGCTTCGGCCACGCGCAGGCTGGTAGCAGGGTAGGTGCCGGCGGTGATGATGCTGGCGTACAAGGCATCCACCGCTTTGGCAATCTCCGGCGTGGAGCCGCTGGTGATCTTTCGAATCTTGGTGAGGGTATTGACCTTGTCACCGGGGTTGATGCGCTCGGGGCTGTAGCCGCAGAAGAAGTCCTGGTTGAACTTGAGGCCTGAGAATTTCTCCAGCACGGGCACGCATATTTCTTCGGTGCAGCCAGGGTAAACGGTGGATTCATAGATCACCACCGCACCTGCCGTCAGCGCCTTGCCCACGGTTTCGCTGGCCTTGATCAGCGGCGTAAGGTCGGGGCGATTCGCCTTGTCGATGGGTGTGGGAACCGTCACGATAAATATGCCGCACGTCTTCAGTTCATCGGCACTGCTGCCAAAGCTAAGGTGTACTGCGGCCTTGAGTTCCTCAGGGCTGGATTCAAGCGTGTGGTCTTTCCCCGACTGCAGTTCAGCAATGCGCGTTGCATTGATGTCAAACCCAAGAACGGGCCGCTGCTTGCCGAATTCGACCGCCAGGGGCAACCCGACATAGCCGAGACCAATGATGGCGATTTTTGTATTGCTAAGGTTCATATCATGAATCGGAAAGTAGTTAATAGTGCGTGAGCGAGTCGTCAACGTAGATGAGTGACTTCAAGTGCGACCAAGACAATTCCCTCTGCACTGTGGAGAGAATCTGATCATCCGGAAAAATCTCTGCCAAACGCAGACAATGCCGTAGCTGCTGCTCGCTCCAACCCCTGCCGAAATCGGCCGTGAGTTGCAGCGCCGGTTCTGCCACCACCTTCTCGCCGTATTGCGCACGCTGCCCCTGCAGCAGCTCGGTGCTGATGCGACGACCAATTCGCCAGTAGAGCTGGGTGAGCTCGGCATTGACCGCACTCGCCACTCGCTGGCGCGCCGCATCGATGAGCTGACGCACATCGGCAAACAGAGGCGTTGAAGCTGGACGGGATTTCATGCAGGCGTAGCTGGATTTAGGCTTGCAAAATGGCCTGCACGTTGAGGAAGCCCAACCTGGACACCGGCCAAAGCCGCGTGCCGGAGCCGCCGCAGAGGATGACGGGGGGTGATGGGGAATAGATGAGAATTCTTGGCGATTGAATAACGCAGTTTTTCGATTCTTTGGCGACAAGCTGCAAGATTGGATTGAAGGATGAGCTGTTCTTTGGTCAT
>CAIOAQ010000186.1 GCA_903856025.1 uncultured beta proteobacterium | reverse complement strand
CTGGATTTCCTGGATTCGAGGACATCTTAAATTGTTGTCTTAAATCCGGGGTCCACTTCACTCGGACGAGGGCGGGTTCAACGATTCCAATGGCAAAGCTACTAAAAATCGTTCGCGCGGATATCGCGCCTCAGTGGATAAGGTGCAAACGCTCTCAGCGGCGTGCTGATTAATGAAATCAGCGATGCCAGAAATATCAGATAACGCCAGTGCAGGCTTGCCCAACATGGCCAGGGTGCCGTCAGTGGCAATGGCCTCTATACCGGGCAACGAAGGCCAGAGAGGGGGCTTAACAACCTCAGCGCGCCACTGCACAACTGGCGTAGTGGATATTGATGTGATGATGTCTTAGTTTCCGAATGAAATCCGGGCGCAATTGCACGTACTATTTCTTCACCACGAGCTGGCCATGGCTTCAAAATGGCGAATTACAACTGTATTATTGATGAAAAGCAATTGGAACGAGGTGACTAGCGATGCGAGACAACCAACCCGTCTTCGACCACGAATATGTCCTGAGTGAATCGCAGTCTCCGATTTCCCGCACAGACCTTGACAGCGTCATTACCTTCGTCAACGCTGATTTTTGCGAAGCCAGCGGTTTCACTGAAGAAGAACTGATTGGTCAGCCGCACAACATGGTGCGCCACCCCGATATGCCGCCAGAAGCCTTTGCGGATATGTGGAAACACCTCAAGGCCGGGCAATCCTGGACAGGCATGGTCAAGAACCGCCGCAAGGATGGTGGCTACTACTGGGTACTTGCCAATGCGTCGCCGATGTTTGAGAACGGTCGAATGGTGGGGTACGCATCGGTGCGGCTAAAACCGACAGGACAGCATATCGCGGCCGTAAGCTCGGTTTACAAGCAGATTCGCGCCGGACAGGCATCTGGCCTCTCTATAGAGCGAGGCTTGGTCGTGCGCTCTGGTTTGATGGGACTGTGGGACAAGCTGTCCAACCTGGGCATAGCAGGACGCATCAACTTGCTTATCGGTGTTTTGATTACAGCCATGCTGGGGATCGGAATAACCGGCGTCTCTGGAATGCATTCGGCCAATCGTGCCGTAGCAGCCATGTACCGTGAAGGAGCACAAGCTACTGCGTACCTGGACACTATTGCGCGCACGCAGTACCGTAGCCAGATGGAAATTTCGTTGGTGTTACACGACCCGGATCCAACCAAGGTTCAGACTGCCCTGGCGGAAGTCACAAAGAACAATGCCACCATCGCGTCAACATGGCAGACCTACTTGGCTATTGGGCATGAAGAGAACGAGAAGAAAATTCAAAATGAATTTGAGGCACTTCTAAGCAAATACCTAGCAGAGGGCCTCGGTCCAGTCACCGCAGCGTTGCAAAAAGGTGATTTCGCGCAAGCACAGAGCCTCTACAAGTCAGCCATGCTGCCGTTGTTCGTCAACTTGGGGCGTAATGTGGATGAACAAATTGCAACACAGGACGTCAATTCCAAAGAGTCGCGGGACGAGTCAGATGCAGATTATCAAAAGGTCCTCACAGCATGCGTGATTGCCATGGCCCTTGGCATGGTCCTGTCCCTTTATCTTGGTCGGCGTGTGAAGTTGAGCACCATTGCGCCATTGAATGATGCCGTGAACCTGGCCAAGCAAATTGCCGTTGGCGCATTGAACAACAACATTCAAGCCAAAACCACTGACGAAGCCGGTCAATTGATGAACGCATTGTTCACGATGCAACGCAGCCTTGCGTCACTGGCTGCAGGTGTGCTCAACAGTGCACGCTATATAGGCGTGGAATCGCGTGAAATCTCCAAAGGAAACGAAAACCTGGCTGCTCGCACCGAGGAACAAGCTACTGCTCTACAGGAAACCGCATCCAATATGGAAGAGGTATCTGCCACGGTAAAGCTCAACATTGACAACGCCAAGTCTGCCAATGCCCTAGCGCAAGAGGCCGCAGAAATTGCCAGTCGAAGCGGTGTCGCCATGGGGCAACTTGTTGGAACCATGGACTCCATTGCAGGCAGCTCCAAGAAGATTACCGACATCATTGGCGTCATTGACAGCATTGCGTTTCAGACCAACATCCTGGCCCTCAACGCCGCCGTTGAGGCGGCAAGGGCTGGTGAGCAGGGTCGAGGTTTTGCCGTGGTGGCTTCCGAAGTTCGTTCCCTGGCTCAAAGAAGCGCCTCTGCTGCCAAAGAAATCAAGACCTTGATCGATGATTCGGTGCACCAAGTTGAGAGTGGTCTGGCTCAGGTCACGGGTGCCAGAGAAACCATAGATTCGACCATTGATTCCGTCAAACGGGTAACTTCGATCATGGCGGAGATTTCGCATTCGTCCGAAGAGCAAGGCATTGCAATTGATCGGGTCGCTCACTTGATCGTGCAGATAGATCAAGCAACTCAGCAAAACGTACCGATTGCAGAAGCTGCTGCAACGTCTGCTGCCGGGTTGGCCGAGCAAGGTCATGCACTGACGCGCAGTGCATCGGTGTTTCGACTTTAAGGATCGTCATGAAGATTCTGCTGGTTGATGACGCATCTTCTGTCGTTAAGGTGATGACGGCTCGACTGAACAGCTATGGTCATGACGTGGTGTATGCCGTGAATGGTGCTGATGCCCTGGAGAAGTTTGCAGCCAACTGTCCCGACTTGGTATTGATGGACATAGAAATGCCTGTAATGAACGGCTTTGAATCCGCCAGTCGAATTCGGGCCATCGAGGCAACACAGCAGTGGGCATGGACGCCGATTATTTTTTTAACGTCCTCCGACACCGTGGATAACCTTGTGACGGCAATAGAAGCAGGTGGCGATGACTT
>CAIOAQ010000185.1 GCA_903856025.1 uncultured beta proteobacterium | reverse complement strand
TAGGCCACAGCGCCGACCATGTCACCGGCGCCGATGCGGTGGTGACGTCCACCGCCGTCAAGCAGGACAACCCCGAGGTGATTCGCGCCCGCGAGATGCACATTCCCATCGTGCCGCGCGCGCTGATGCTGGCCGAACTGATGCGGCTCAAGCTGGGCATCGCCATCGCGGGCACGCACGGCAAGACCACCACCACCAGCCTGGTGGCCAGCGTGCTGGCCGCGGCCGGACTGGATCCCACTTTTGTGATCGGCGGGCGCCTCAATAGCGCCGGTGCCAATGCCCGTTTGGGCAGTGGCGACTACATCGTGGTGGAGGCTGATGAGTCGGATGCCTCGTTTTTAAACCTGCTGCCGGTGATGGCGGTGGTGACCAACATCGACGCCGACCACATGGAAACCTATGGTCACGATTTTGAAAAACTGAAGAAAGCCTTTGTGGACTTTCTGCACCGCATGCCGTTTTATGGCACGGCCATTTTGTGCACCGACGACGCTGCCGTGCGCGACATCGTGCCGCAAGTCACCTGCCCCATCACCAGCTACGGCTTTGAAGAAGGTGCGCAGGTTCGCGCCCTGAATGTGCGTGCGGTGGGGGGACAGATGCACTTCACCGTGCAGCGGCGCAACGGCGTGGTGTTGCCCGACCTGGACGTGGTGCTGAACCTGCCCGGCCGGCACAACGTGCTCAATGCCTTGTCGGCCATCGCGGTTGCGGTCGAACTGAGCATTGACGACGATGCCGTGTTGCGTGCCCTGGCCAGCTTCAAAGGCGTGGGTCGACGCTTTCAACTCCACGGCGAACAACCCGTCAGCGCATCGCACGGCGGTGGCAGCTTCACGTTGGTGGAAGACTACGGCCACCACCCGGTCGAAATGGCCGCCACGCTGGCGGCCGCACGTGGGGCCTTTCCGGGCCGTCGCCTGGTCCTGGCGTTTCAGCCGCACCGCTTTACCCGCACCCGGGATTGTTTTGACGATTTCGTGAAAGTGATCGCACAAGCCGACGCGGTCCTTCTGTCAGAGGTGTATGCCGCTGGCGAAACCCCCATCGTCGCTGCCGACGGCCGCAGCCTGGCGCGCGCACTGCGTGTGGCGGGCAAGGTAGAGCCGGTGTTTGTGGATGACATTGCCGCCATGCCGCAGGCCATCGTGGATGCCGCCAGAGACGGCGACGTGGTGCTGTGCATGGGTGCAGGTTCAATCGGAGCGGTGGCTGGCAAAGTAGCCACCATGCTATTAACTTCAGAGCTTCTTACGCAATAAGGACGAGGGCTATGAATCAATTTGATATGAAGAATGAAAAAGTGGCCGTGCTCATGGGCGGAGCGTCTGCCGAGCGTGAGGTGTCCTTGATGTCGGGCAACGGCGTGCTGCAGGCGCTGCAAAGCCTGGGCGTGAACGCGTTTGCATTCGATCCATCCGAGCGTGACCTGGGCGACCTCAAAAAAGAAGGTTTCACCCGCTGCTTCATCGCCCTGCACGGCCGTTTTGGTGAAGACGGCACGGTCCAAGGTGCCCTGGAGTTGCTGGGCATCCCTTACACCGGCCCGGGCGTGATGGCCTCCAGCATTGCCATCGACAAGCTCATGACCAAACACATCTGGCGCGCCGATGGCTTGCCCACCCCCGCCTGGAAGAAAGTGGACAGTGCCGACGGCACGCGCGCGGCATTTGCCGAGTTGGGCTGTCCCATGATCGTCAAGCCCGCCCGCGAAGGCTCCACCATCGGCCTGACCAAGGTGACCTCGCTGGCGCAATGCGACGCCGCCTACGCACTGGCTGCGGGCACCCATGACGATGTGCTGTGTGAACAATTCATCGCCGGTGATGAGGTCACGATTCCGGTGCTGGGCAGCGGCACAGAGGCGCACGCCCTGCCGGTGATCCGCATCAAAGCCCCGGACGGCAACTACGACTACCAGAACAAGTATTTCACCAACGACACCCAGTACCTGGTGCCTTGTGGGCTGCCCGAAGGCGAAGAAGCCCACATCCAGGCGCTGGTACTGCAAGCCTATAAAAGCCTGGGCTGCCGTGGCTGGGCACGTGCCGACGTGATGATTGATGGCACCACCCGCAAACCCTACCTGCTTGAAATCAACACCAGCCCCGGCATGACCGGTCATTCGCTGGTTCCGATGTCGGCCAAGGCCGCAGGCATCAGCTACCCCGCACTTTGCCTGCAAGTGCTCAGTTCCGCCACACGGGATTACGCCACCGCATGAAACCCAACACGCCCCTGCCGCTGGACATCAAACTCATGAACGGGGTCGCCACGGCCCTGTTCGGAGTGGTGCTGCTCATGCTGTTGGGCTCCGCACTGGCGTGGGTGGCTCGCATGCCGCAGTTCAACATCCGCGGCGTCACCGTGGCGGGAGACGTGGCGCACTACAACGCACTGACGCTCAGGGCCAATGTGATGCCACATTTGCAAGGTACATTTTTCACGCTGGATGTGAACGCCGCACGCAAGGTTTTTGAAGCCATGCCCTGGGTGCGTCAGGCCATCGTCCGCAGGGACTTCCCGAACCGGCTCAAGGTGCAATTGCAGGAACACCAGGCCGTAGCCTATTGGGGTGTGGAGGGTGATGCGAGCCTGGTCAACAGCTATGGCGAAGTGTTCGAAGCCAATCTGGGTGAACTTGAAAAAGAAGACCTGCCCCGACTGTCCGGTCCGGACGGGCAAAGCGCCCAGGTGCTGGCCATGCTGCAAACGCTGCAACCCGTGTTGAAGCCCATCGACATGACCATTGTTCAACTCGAATTGACACCCCGTGGTGGCTGGCGGGCACAGTTTGACAGCGGCACCGAATTGGAGCTTGGCGGGGGCAGCACGTCGGATCTTATCGCTCGTGTGGAGCGTTTTGTAAAAACCGCGACCCAGATCACATCCCGCTACAACCGCACGATAGAGCAACTCGCCTCGGTGGATTTGCGCCACTCCGACGGCTACGCGATACGTCTCAACGGGGTAAGCACGGTAGATACCAGCTTGAAAACAGCACAACAAAGTAACAGGTGAATCAATGGCAAAAGAATACAAGGATCTGATCGTCGGGCTGGACATCGGCACCGCCAAGGTGATGGTGGTCGTGGCCGAGGTGCTGCCCGGTGGTGAACTTAAATTGGCGGGACTGGGTGTGGCTCCCAGCAACGGCTTGAAGCGCGGCGTGGTGGTCAACATCGATGCCACCGTGCAAAGCATCCAGCAAGCCCTGAAAGAGGCTGAGCTGATGGCCGACTGCAAGATCACCCGGGTCTACACCGGCATCACCGGCAGCCACATCCGGGGCATCAATTCCCACGGCATGGTGGCCATCAAGGACCGCGAAGTGTCGGCCGCGGATGTGGCCCGGGTGGTAGAAACCGCCAAGGCCATCAACATCTCCACCGACCAACGTCTGCTGTTGGTGGAGCCGCAAGAATTCATCATCGACGGGCAGGATGTGAAAGAGCCCATCGGCATGAGTGGCATCCGCCTGGAAGCCAAGGTGCACATCGTCACCGGCGCGCAAACCGCGGCAGAAAACATCATCAAATGCGTGCGCCGCTGCGGCCTGGAAGTCGAGCAGCTCATGCTCAATCCGCTGGCCAGCAGCTTGTCAGTGCTGACGGAAGACGAGCGCGAACTGGGCGTAGCGCTGGTGGACATTGGTGCAGGCACCACCGATCTGGCCATCTTTACGAACGGCGCCATCCGCCACACCGCGGTGATCCCGATTGCTGGTGACCTGATCACCAGCGACATTGCCATGGCGCTGCGCACACCGACCAAGGATGCCGAAGAAATCAAGGTCGAGAACGGTTACGCCAAACAACTGCTGGCCGACCCCGAAGCCCAGGTCGAGGTACCCGGCCTGGGTGACCGTGGCCCGCGCATGCTAAGCCGCCAGGCGTTGGCCGGAGTGATAGAGCCACGGGTTGAAGAAATATTCAGCCTGGTGCACCAGGTGATGCGTGATTCTGGCTACGAAGAAATGCTCTCCAGCGGGATTGTGCTCACAGGTGGCAGCGCCGTCATGCCGGGCATGGTCGAGCTGGGCGAAGACATCTTTTTGAAACCCGTTCGCCGTGGCATTCCGAAGTACCGAGGTGCCCTGTCCGACATGGTGGCCCAACCGCGCGCAGCCACGGTAATGGGACTCATG
Organism: uncultured beta proteobacterium; assembly: GCA_903856025.1. Taxonomy (GTDB): domain Bacteria; phylum Pseudomonadota; class Gammaproteobacteria; order Burkholderiales; family Burkholderiaceae_C; genus Rhodoferax. The sequence continues at coordinate 36,249 of CAIOAQ010000185.1, read as the reverse complement.
GAAGAAGCCCGCATGGCACACCTGCGCGGCTTCAAGGTGTCACAAAAAAACGGCTCCATGAAAACTGCTTTTGGCAGTCTCAAGGACTGGATTGTGGGGAATTTCTGACCATGACACACGCCCTTTGGCTCAGCCGCGCTGGCCCCCCAAGACGATGGCGTTGCATGGATCCGCCGCCGGATCTAGACAGCTCTTATTTCACTGATTTTTACCTTTATTTCTTTACAATCAAACCCCAAGGAGCACACCATGTCCATTGAACTCATCGACGAAGAAGCTTTCAACCAAGGTACACAGATCAAAGTCATTGGCGTAGGCGGTGGTGGCGGCAACGCCGTCGGCCACATGATTGCCAGTGCAGTACAAGGCGTGGAATTCATTTGTGCCAACACTGACGCACAAGCACTCAACAACAGCGACGCACACCGCCTGATCCAATTGGGCAGTACCGGTCTGGGTGCTGGTAGCAAACCTGAAAAGGCCCGCGAAGCCGCTGAACTGGCAGTGGATGACATCCGTGCCGCCATTGAAGGCGCACACATGCTGTTCATCACCGCAGGCATGGGCGGTGGCACCGGCACCGGCGCAGCCCCTGTGATTGCCCGTGTGGCACGCGAAATGGGCATCCTGACCGTGGGTGTGGTCACCAAGCCCTTCGAGTTTGAAGGCGCGCGCCGCATGGCCAACGCCGATGGCGGCCTGGCCGAGCTTGAAGCCAATGTCGACTCCCTCATCGTGGTGCTGAACGAAAAGCTGCTTGAAGTACTGGGCGACGACGCGACACAAGACGAAGCCTTTTCCCACGCCAACGACGTGTTGAAAAACGCCGTGGGTGGCATTGCTGAAATCATCAACGTGCCCGGCCATGTGAACGTCGACTTTGAAGACGTGCGCACCGTCATGGGCGAGCCAGGCAAGGCCATGATGGGTACCGCGGTGGCCGCCGGCCCGGACCGCGCCCGCATTGCTGCAGAACAAGCCGTGGCCTGCCCGCTGCTTGAAGGCATTGACCTGTCCGGTGCCAAGGGCGTGTTGGTGCTGATTTCTGCGGCCAAAGGTTCGCTGAAGTTATCAGAGTCCAAACTGGCCATGAACACCATCCGTGCGTATGCGTCCCCCGACGCACATGTGATCTACGGCACGGCTTACGACGACAACCTGGGCGACCAGATTCGCGTCACAGTGGTGGCCACCGGTTTGAGCCGCGCCCGTCCCAAGTTGCAAGTCATGCCAAGCACCCAACAGCAAAGCGTGCTGCGCACCGGCACCGACAACGTACCTTTCAACGTGCCCACGCTGGACAATCCGGTCAGCATGCAGCCATCGGCCATGATGGCAGGTTCGAGCATGGGCCGCGCCCAGCCCGACTACGGTTCCATGGCCACCCCCAGCGTCTGGCGAACCCGCGACCGCACCAGCGCCGCAGCCAAAGTGGATGCCCTGTCCAGCGGCGGCATGGACGACTTCGAAATCCCGGCGTTTTTGCGCAAACAAGCGGATTAAGCCGTGACGCAGCCGCCTGCAATTTGAGGTTGTGGGCGGCGGGTTTCGTGTGGAACACGTTGGGTGCCAGTCTGTGTCGAAGATGTAGCAAGGAGTCATTGGTAACTTGACCCGACTGACTCGTCAAGGCTCAGGCCGACGCAGCAACCAGCAAAGTGCTTTTGCCCCAGTAGCCTCACTGGCTGACGTTTGAATCTGGAAAACGTAAAATCCCCCCGTGCTTAAACAACGAACCCTCAAAACTCTGACACGTGCGGTGGGTGTTGGCCTGCACAGCGGCCAGCGGGTAGAAATCACCCTTCGCCCTGCAGCGCCCGATACTGGCATTGTCTTCAGGCGCGTGGATCTGCCTGACCCTGTGGACATCGCGGTGTCTACCCTGGCGGTGACAGACACGCGCATGGCCTCTACCATTTCCAAGGGCGATGCCAAAGTGCACACGGTGGAGCATTTGATGTCCGCCTGTGCCGGTCTGGGTGTGGACAACCTGTATGTGGACATCACCGCTGAAGAAGTGCCGATTCTGGATGGCTCGGCCGCCTCTTTTGTGTTTTTGCTGCAAAGCGCAGGCATTGTGTTTCAGGACGCTCCACGACGTTTTATCCGTTTGCTCAAACCCGTGGAAATACGTCAAGGCGAGGGTGACAACGTGAAGTGGGCGCGGCTGGCACCGTACCACGGCTACCAGCTGAGTTTCGAGATCGACTTCAGCCACCCGGCGGTGGACTCCACCGGCCAGAGCGTGCTGTTCGACATGAGCACCGGGTCGTATTCCAAAGACATTGCCCGCGCCCGCACCTTCGGTTTCACCAAAGATGTCGAGATGATGCGGGCCAATGGCCTGGCACTGGGCGGCGGGCTGGACAATGCCATCGTGATGGACGACTACAAGGTGCTCAACGCCGGTGGCCTGCGTTATGACGATGAGTTTGTCAAACACAAGATTCTGGATGCCATGGGCGACCTGTACCTGGTGGGCAAACCGCTGCTGGCCAGCTACAGCGCATTTCGCTCGGGCCACGCGCTCAACAACCTGTTGCTGCGTGAACTGCTGAACCACACCGAGGCCTGGGACGTGGTAACTTTTGACAACGAAAAACTCGCCCCCACTGGCTTTGCCCAGTTGGCGCGGGCCTGGTAACCCCTACACAAGGAACACCATGCTGCTGTTTCGCTGGCTGGTTTTGTTGATGCTGTTGGCGGCACTGGTGTCGTTTGGCTTTTACGCGGGCACCGGTGACCCGCGTTTCAAGCGTTACGGCTGGGTCGTCCTGAAGTGGGCGTTGCTGTCAGCCTTCGGGTTTTTTGCCATCTTGATTCTGGAGCGGGTGGTTTGACCGTCTGATAGCGGGTGCACCTCAGCGGCTGCGCCCGGCCTTGTAAGCAGCTTTTTGCGTCTGGATTTGCGCACCGCCCAAGCCTTTGGCCTGGCTCAACCGCGCGATTGAATTGGCGGCATGGGCGTGGGTGATGGCCAAGCCAAGCGCATCCGCGGCGTCCGGCCCCGGCAAACCCGGCAAGCTGAGCAAACGACGCACCATTTCCTGAATCTGGGTCTTGTCGGCACGGCCATAGCCCACCACCGCCTGCTTCATTTGCAGCGCGGTGTATTCAGCCACCGGCAAATCACTGGCCACCAACGCCGTGATCGCCGCACCGCGTGCCTGCCCCAACAACAAGGTGGATTGCGGGTTGACGTTGACAAACACAATTTCCACCGAAGCGGCATCGGGCTCGTACCGCGCCACCACTTCCCGGATGCCGTCGAACAGCACTTTCAACCGGGCTGGCAGTTGGTCCTTTTCAATATGGGTGGTGCTGATGGTGCCACTGGCCACGTAGGTGAGTTCAGACCCGTTCACATCCACCACGCCAAAACCGGTGGTGCGCAAGCCCGGGTCAATCCCCAGGATCCTCATGACTGAAGTTTTCTTGTGAGTGGCAGATTCATATTTGCTATTTACTTAGGAGCTTGTTATGCTTATTTAACGTGGTCTACAGCCCAAAATACCATCTAATAGAGTGAAAAAACACCGGCGCGGCAAAGCACAGGGAATCCACCCGGTCCAGCATGCCACCGGCACCGGTGATGGCTTTGCCTTCACCGCGCCAGATGGGAATGCCACGGTCACGCTTCAAAGCCTTCATCACAAAGTGTCCCAGTGACCCAGCCGCACAGGCGATGAATGCCTGCGCAAAAGCCTGTCCCGGTACAAAAGGGGTAATCCCTGCCAACAACGCACCCAGCAAGCTGCCTGCCGCCATGCCCGCCCACCACGCACGCCAGATGAAGCTCTGGCTGATCTGCGGTGCCACCGGTTGTTTACCCAGCTGCATCAAGCGCCGCGCCACGAGATGCTGGGTGACCATGCACGTTTGCACCACCAGCACCAGGAAAAACACCAAAAACGCGTTTTTCTTGTCGTAATGCGGAAAGTCCAGCAACAACAACGCGGGCACGTGGCTCATGCCGTAAATGCAGACCATGATGCCCCACTGCAGCTTGGCGTTGCGCTCCAAAAAACGATGGGGGTCGTTGGCCAAGGCGCTGGCCACCGGCAAGGCCAAAAACACGTACACGGGGATGAACACCGAGAACAGGTTGAAATTCTCCGTGCCGACCAGAAAATACTGAAAAGGCAACACCCCGAAAAAAGCCAACACCAGGCTGCGGTGGTCACCCTGGCGCGTGGGCGACAGCGTCAAGAACTCGCGCAGCGCGAAAAAGGAACCCAGCCCAAACAACACCAGGCGTGCGATATCCCCCGCCATCCAGGCCAGCCAGAAAATAAAAATCAGCAGCCAGCTGGTTTTGAGCAGTTGGCTGAGGTTTTCGACAGATGCCGCGTGATCGTGTGTCTGCTGGGCATCGTCATGTTCACGCATTGAAAGCAAAAAAATGACCAGCTCGCCGACCATCAGCAAGCCAAACACGATGACAAACAAAGCCCCTACCTGTTGGGTGGCCGAGAGTTGTTTGAGCGTTTGGTACATGGTGAATCAAATGTCGCGCAAGGCCATCACTGCACTGCGTGCCCGATGCAAAAATGTCTGTAGCTCTTCGCCATCCTGCAGCTTCATGGGGACGCCAAAAGTGACCGAACACAGCACCGGCACCGGCACCACCTCGCCCTTGGGCATGACGCGCTGAACGTTGGCAATCCAGGCGGGAATGAGTTCCACATGGGGGAACTTGATCGCCAGGTTGTACAGCCCAGCCTTGAAAGGCTGGGGCTCGTCTGCGTGGCCACGGGTGCCCTCTGGGAACAAAATCAGCGAGTCTCCCGCCGCCAGCGCGTCGAACAAAGGCTCCAGCGGGTCTTCCTGCGCACTGCGTTCTCGAGTCACGTAAATCGCATTGAACACGGCACTGGTCAGCCAGTGTTTAAAAGGCGTTTTTGTCCAATATTCCCGAGCCGCCACTGCACGGGTCTCGTGGCGCAACTCCTTGGGCAGCGCCGCCCAGATCATCACAAAGTCGACATGGCTTTGGTGGTTGGCAAAATAAATGCGTTGCTCGGCTTTGGGCGGGCATCCCCACCAGCGCGCCTGTGAACCCGTCAATGTGCGCACCAGCCCCAGCAGAAACAGGCGAACCACCTCAGCCGCAAGGGGCGAAGCCAGCGCCTTCAGTCGTGCGCGCAGGCCCGAGGACTCAGGGTTGGCATTGTCTGCGGGGGGATTCATGGCAGTTCGGCGTTGTCCAGGCGGCGCACGATGATGTCGGCACGACCCGCCACATAGCTGGAGTTGGGCAGCTTCTCAAAATACTTGGGCCGCGGCAACATCACTGCCATGCGGGAAGCTTCATAGGCACTGAGCTGGGACGCAGGTTTGGCAAAGTAACGTTGCGCAGCCGCTTCGGCACCAAACACACCGTCACCCCACTCCACGCTGTTGAGGTAAATTTCAAGAATGCGCTGCTTGGTCAAAATCGCCTCCAGCAGCAGCGTCAACACGAACTCTTGTCCCTTGCGCATCAGGGTGCGTTCGCCCGACAAAAACAGGTTCTTTGCCAACTGCTGGGTGATGGTCGAGCCGCCCACCACTTTGGGCGCTTTGACGGGTTTTGCCACCACGACCGGCGCAGGTTTAACCGGGGAAAGCGCAGATTTTTTACCGGGGTTTCTCGCTGCGGCTCGGGCCTGCTGGGCCTCCAGTGCCGCTTGCGCCTTGGCGGCCTGCTCTTCGGCTTTGGCGTTTTTTTGCCAGGCTTTCTCCAACGCGTTCCAGTCCACCCCGTCGTGATTGACAAACCCATCGTCTTCGCTGGCGATCACCGCGCGTTTGAGGTGGTTGGAGATGCGCGCATACGGAACCCATTGCTGCCGCCAATGCAGGCTGCCTTTTTCAGTGGCCACACGCCAGACCTCGGAGCGCTCAAACGCGGTGGACTGGGGGTCGATGGCCACCATGGCGGCAATGCGTGCCACAAAAAACAATTGCAACAGCACCAGCGCCAGCGCCATCAGCCCGAGCCAACGCAACGCGGCTTTCATCGCCTCAGCCCATCACCTTGCGCAGCTCGGTCAACACCTGAGCGGAGGGTGGACGCACGCCGCGCCAGATCAAAAAGGCCTCGGCGGCCTGTTCCACCAGCATACCCAAACCATCGCGCGCCACCGCGCCGTGTTGTTTGGCCCAATCCATGAAACCTTGGGCGCCGGGTCCGTACATCATGTCGTAGGCCAGCGCACCCGGCTTCAGCACGCTGGCACGCACCGGCACGCCGTGGCCACCAAGACTGCTGGCGGTGGCGTTGATAACCACATCAAAATCGCCCTCTATCCCTTGTAAATCATGGGATACAAGCTCTGTTTTTTGAAGCAATGCCAAGGGTTGATGCCGCTCTACCAACTGCTGCGCGCGGTGCGCAGTGCGGTTGGCCACGCTGATGTGGGTCGGTTGCGCATGGATCAGCGGGCCGAGCACGCCCGCAGCGGCACCACCGGCCCCGATCAACAGCAAACGCAGACCTTTAAGCGGCACGCCTGCATTGCGCTCGATGTCGTCCACCAGTCCGATGCCATCGGTGTTGTCCGCCAGTATCTGGCCGTCTTTGAATGTCAGGACGTTGGAGGCCTGTGCCAACAACCCGCGCTCGCTGGTGTGGGTGGCCAGGGCCGCGGCTTCAAACTTGAAGGGCACGGTGATGTTGCAGCCACGCCCCCCCTCGGCAATGAAGGCTTGCACGCTGCGGTCAAAGTGGTCCAACGGAATTTCGCGTTTGTCGTAAAACACCGGCTCGCCAGTGAGTTCGGCAAACCGGGTGTGAATCCACGGCGAGCGGCTGTGGCTGATGGGGTTGCCCATCACGCAGTAGTGGTCAAGTGTCATGGTTCGATTCGGTTTTTATTCCATTTCAAAATCATGGGTGTCTAGGCGCGAAGCCGCAGGCAGTGCTGACGCACGACAAGGCAAAGCAACAACGACACGGATGATTTAGAAATGGAATTAATTGTGGCTGAGTTTGGTTTCGAGTACATCGTCGCGGGTGAACTTGAAGCGCGACACCACGGCGATTTGATCGGCCTGGCGGCGCATGTCTTTGCTGAATCGTTCAAACGGCCCGGCGCTGCGGGCAATCAATTGGGCACGTCGGTCCAGCGCCCCTCGCCCCGAACTTTGCACGATCTCGGTGGCAAGCACCTGGCCGTTGTGGTTGATGGTGACGATCATGGTCAGCTCACCATACAACTTTTGACCGTTCAACTGCGGAAAATTCTCGGTACCTCTGTCTTCAATGGCGCGGCGTAAATGGTCGTAATAGAGCGCGTACACCGCCTCTTTGGTCGCCGGGCTGACATAGCGTTTTTTCGGGCGGGCGTTTTCCTGGTTGATGCGGCGCTCAATTTCGGCCAGCAGCTTGACAAGCTCGCGGCGCTTTTGCTCACGCTGTGCCTGCTCGGGGGTGACCTCAGGCTTGTGCAGGTCCACCGGCGGCAAAGCCCGCAGCATGTTTTTCACCTGCCCAAGCATCAGGCTTTGCTGTTCCTGCAAATTGAGCACTTCCCGCTCGGTCTGTGAGACGTTGTCTTCACCCGACAGGTTGATCAGCGCCGGCGGCAACGGACTGGTGGCACGGCCACGCTCCGCTTCGCCACCACCGGCCATGTTGGCCTGGGCAATGGCCTGCGCTTTGGTCGGGCGCTCATCCGTCTTGGCGTTGACCAAAATCACTTCCAGCGGCGTGTCTTCAAACACCTTGTTGAAGGCTTCAGGGTCCACAAAGCGTACCGTCAGCAAAGCCGCATGCACCACCAGGGAGGCACCCAGTGCAAGTTGGAGGGTACTGAATTGCCGCAGCTTCACGGTGCCTGGTTAGCTTCTGGGGTGACGGATGGGGCAGCGGCGTCGCCAGCGTCCACTTCATTGACATCCACCGCGATGGCGATCGGGCCGGAAACGGTATCGTCGTCCTGGTCGTCGTCGCCCTCCATGGCTTGTGGCTCTGCGTCCAGCCGCTCCAGCACCGTGCCGTGAATGTCCAGCGACACCAGGTCGATGTCGCCCAGCTTGACCCGCACCCGTGCGCCGCGCGGCAGGCCCTGTGCGCCCGTCACCGGCAGCACCAGCGGCAGGTGGTCAGCGCGCACCAGGTTGTCTTTGAACAGCGTGGCTTCTACCTCCACCAGGTCATTTTGCTGCACGTATTTGAGCGTCCAGAAACGTTCAATGGCGTTTTGATAGCCGTTGTAGGCGCTGTAAGTGGCATCAAAACCCGAAATGATGGAAAACAGTTCGGCATCCTTGGGCTTGAACGGTGCGGCCAGCGCCGCCATTTTCCCGTGGCGCGCGCAGGCAATGATTTGCCACTGGTTGACCAGATCGACGTAACGGCGCAGTGGTGAACTGCTCCAGGCGTAGCTTTTCACGCCAATGCCGGCGTGCGGCAAGGCCTTGGTGCCCATGCGTACCTTGACACCGGGCAACATCGATGCCTGGCTGCGGTAAATGCCGGGCACACCCAACTCGGCCATCCAACTGCCCCAGGTGCTGTTGGCCAGGATCATCGCCTCGGACACAATCAAATCCAGCGGCGCGCCGCGCTGACGCACGCTGATTTCTACACTTTCAGAGCCATCGGGCGCACGACCCTCGTTTCCGACCAGCCTGAAGTTGTAGTCCGGGCGGTTGAAGTTTTCAGGTTTGCCGCGCACCACTTCGCGCTTGGCCTTCAGGTCATTCGCAAGGCGGTATAAAAATGAGAGCTGCTCACGCTTGTGTTGCAGGGGCTGCGGGTCAATTTCATGTTTAACAGCGGGATCAGTCAGCCAGTCCAGCGTGACCACCGCATCGAGCTGGTCGTGGCGCAAATTGGCACCTATGTGCACCCGCTCCAAGCGGGTTTCGCTGCTTTTGATCTCCAGCGTGGCTTCATCCAGCGTGACGTAAAGTGACACCGCCGGGCAGTCGCGCCCTTCCATCAGGGTGTAGTTTTGCACCACCTCATCCGGCAGCATGGTCAGCTTGTAGCCTGGCATGTACACCGTGGACAGGCGCGCGCGGCCCACGTGGTCGACCGCGCTGCCTGGCGTGATGGCCAGCGCCGGTGCCGCAATGTGAATGCCCACTAACACCGTCCCCGTGCCCAGGCCTTGCACACTTAAGGCATCGTCAATTTCAGTGGTGGCCGAGTCGTCAATCGAAAACGCGCGCGCGCTGGACAGCGGCAGCTCGTCGGTGATGAGCGGCGCATCCAGCTTCGGGAACCCGGTGCCCTTGGGGAAGTTGTCAAACAAAAACCGCTTCCAGTGAAACTGGTAGGGCGAGTCAATGGCACCGGCCTTGATCAGCAAATCCAGCGGCCCCAGGTGGGTGGCGCGGGAGGCTTCCACCACGGCCTTGTATTCAGGCGCGTTTTTGTCAGGCTTGAAGAGAATCTTGTAGAGCTGGTCGCGAATCGGCTGCGGGCAAACGCCTTCGCTCAATTCCTTCACCCAGGCTTCAATTTGCAACAGGATTTGTTTCTTTTTCTCAATCGCCGCCAAGGCCTGGGTCAGGATGTCAGCGCTGGCTTTGCGAAACCGCCCTTTGCCTGCACGGCGAAAGTAATGGGGCGCGTCATACAGCGCCATGAGCGTGCCAGCTTGCTCCGCCAGCGTGGCCTGCGCTGAGAAATAGTCACGCGCCAGCTCCGCAAAAGCAAAGTCCCCCTCGGGGGCGAATTCCCAGGCCATGTCCAGCTCAATGCCCGCCGCCACGGCCTGCGCTGCGGCCATCAGTTGGGAGGGCTCGGGTTTTTCAAACTTCAACAGAATGTTGGCGGCTTTGACCTTGAGGCGCTTGCCGGAATCAAGTTCTACCTGCGCCGAGGTGTCCGCCTCAGAGAGCATGCGCCCCGCCAGGAACTTGCCGGTTTCTTCAAATAATAAGTACATGGGCAGATTGTCACATGGCGGGTTTTGGTTTTCGGCATTCAAGCAAGCCGCGCACGCTTGACGCTGGAAATCACCAAGCCGCCTATTTCAGGACAGCCGGTGCGCGCAGCTCCACGCGCATCAACCCATGCATCAATTCTTGCGCAATGACATGCCCGTGCGCTGCCGCTTTAGCCAGCCACATCAGGCCCAAATGGTCGTCTTGGGGCACACCTTGGCTGTACAGATGGCAGTGCCCCAGCCACTGCATGGCATCCGGGTGGTGTTGCGCGGCGGCCAGCTCAAACCAGTACACCGCCGCTTTGGGTTTACCCGCTGTTAAAAAAAGTTGACCCATGTCGTTTTGTGCCTCTGCATAGCCAGCGTCTGCCAACAAGGCAAGCTCGCCGTCTTCAGGAGCCAGAGGCACGCAAAGCTGTGGCTGCACCTCGGCCCACAACAACATGGCCCGGCCGCGCGCATCGTCCGCCACCCGCGTGGCCTCACCTTTGGACATGCGCCGCCACCAGGTGCTGCGACTGCGCTCGGTCATTTGAATGGCGGCTTCAACGCTGATGATTTGCAGTTGCATGGCGGGATGATACCGAACGTCACCCCCATTTTCAGCTATGACACGATTAAATTCGTTTCACATCACCCACCTGAAACGATGGTTCCCGTTTCATTTTTCCTCCAATCCAGGATATGAGCACAGGCACCTGCACAAAATGCCCCAAAACCACGGGGAAAGTCAAAATTTGGTGTTTAATACCGCTGGCACGAAAGCTGCTGAATGGCCTGTGTTCTTGTGGTCACATTTTCAATTTTTTAAGGAGCTTAGTATGAAGCGTTCTATCCAAAAGGGTTTTACCCTGATCGAATTGATGATCGTCGTTGCGATCATTGGTATTTTGGCTGCTGTGGCTTTGCCGGCTTATCAGGATTACATGATTCGCGCAAAGGTTTCAGAAGGTATATTGGCGCTTTCGTCAGGGCGTACCGCGATTAGTGAAACGTTTGCAAATAAATCTACGTTGATGCTCAGTCAGGCATCAATGGGCGTACAGCCTCAAACAAGTAAGTACGTTACATCCTTAACATACACTGGCACTGATGCCACGCATGGTACTTTGGAAGTGACAATGAACGCCGTAGCTGGTACAGCTGTGTCTGGAAAAACTGTTCAGATGAAAGCGTTGGGGGATACCAGTACAGGCCAAGTCGCTTGGACTTGCGGGGTAGGTACCATCGATGTTAAATATCTACCAAGTTCTTGCAAAGACTTCTAATCATTTGATTTAAATGAAAGCCCCTTGGCATTGCCAAGGGGCTTTTTCATTGGCGAATGCCATGCAAACCCGCTCCTTGAATGCACTCGCCGCGCTATTGCTCACAGCGATGACCGTAGTCCTTTACTGGTCCGGTTTACACGGCGGCTTCTTTTTTGACGATGGCCCAAGTATTCTTCAAGCCCCGGGTGTACAGCTTGGCAATTTGTCATTGGAATCACTCCGCCAGGCCTGGTTTAGCGGCGGCGCTGGTCCCTTAGGACGCCCGGTCGCCCAACTCAGTTTTGCGCTGAACTACTTCTTCAGCGGTTTTGACCCCTTCGCCTTCAAAGCCACAAACCTCGCCATCCATTTGACGAATGGGTTGCTGGTATTTTCTCTCGCCAAGCTGCTGCTCAAAGCAGCACAGCCGCTGGCCAAGCAACGTGATCTGCTGATGTCATCAGGCGCAGTGGCCGCACTGTGGCTGCTGCACCCGATTCAGCTGTTGCCGGTGTTACATGTGGTGCAGCGCATGACCAGCCTGTCTGCGCTCTTTTTACTGGCCGCTTTGTGGCTACACATCCGTGCCCGCGAACGCACCGGTTTAGCAAGCATTTTGATACTCTTGCCCTCGTGGATTGTGCTGTGGCCGCTCTCATTTTTAAGCAAAGAAACAGGTCTACTATTCCCCGTCTTTGTGCTGGCTTGGGAGCTGATCTTGCGCCGCAGCGCCCAAGGCCACCTTGACCGCTTTGCCCGCATCCTGGCCACACTGGCTGGCGTGTGTGTGGCGGCGGTAATGGTCTATGTCTTGTCGCCACGCGCGCAGTGGTTGTGGGCAGGTTTTGAGACGCGACCGTTTTCTTTGGCACAACGTTTGCTCACCGAAGGACGGGTGCTGTGGTTTTACTTAGGACTGATGGTCTTACCCCGGCTGGAGGTGTTTGGGCTGTACCACGACGACATGGCCATGTCCACCGGCTGGCTGACCCCGTGGACCACGCTGCCCGCCCTGTTGGGTTTGCTGGCCCTGCTGGGAGTGGCATGGTGGTCGCGCAAACGCGCACCCGTGGTGTCTTTTGGTTTGGCATGGTTTTTTATCGGGCACTTGCTGGAGTCCACCGTGTTGCCGCTGGAACTGGCGCACGAGCACCGCAACTATTTGCCGCTGTTTGGGCTGGCGTTGACTGGCGGCTGGGGTTTGTTGCAGGCTTTGCAAAGCAAGGGCGAGCGCAAGACGATTGGCGTGTCGCTAACGTTGGCGGCACTGGCCTACTTTGCGTTTGTGACTACTTTGCGCTCCAACCAGTTTGGTGACGATGGCCTGCGCACGCAGATCGAGGCACAACACCATCGAGCCTCGCCACGTGCGCAGTACGAAGCCGGTCAATTTCTGGCAGGTCTCTCAGATGCCGCATCAGCCAACTCGCCCACCTACACTTTTGCACTGCGACATTACGAAATTGCAGGTGCGCTTGACCCTGCTTTCAAGATGGGTTGGCTGGCCATGATCCACCTCAGCTGCCAAACGGGGCAATCACCCGACGCGGCATGGATCACTGAACTGACGCACCGGCTTCAATCCACACCTTTTGCCCCCGGTGACAGAACCGTGCTCTACAGTCTGAAAGAAATGTCCATCGCTGGCACCATCTGCCTGAAGCGTCCGGACATTGACAGATTGTTTGCGGCGGCGCTCGCAAATCCTACCGTGTCGTCGGGTGTGGCAGCCATGCTGCATTCTTGGCACGCCGACTATTTTTGGCTCAGCCAAAAAGACATGCCTGCAGCACGCACGGCACTGGCACAGTCGCTCAAGCTCAATCCGGCCAACCAGAGCAATCGACTGAAATGGGCGCAGCTGCTCTATCTGGATGGCGAACGCGAACCGGCCCGGCAACTGCTGCTGGCGCTGAAAGACCAGAATTTTTCAAGTGAAGAGCGCAAAACCCTCAACGAACTGTTGGCAGCGTTTACCATGGCGAACCATTGATACGCACCCTTGCGAATGACCCACACCACGCAGTATTCCATCATCATCCCCGCCCGAAACGAAGCCGGTGGCTTGCGCAGCCTGTTGCCACAACTGAAGCAACTGATGGTGGGCGCTGAGATCATCGTCGTCAACGATGGCTCTACCGACGACACCGCTGCTGTTTGCACTGTGCACGGCGTTCGGGTGTTGACACACCCCTACGCCAAAGGAAATGGCGCGGCCGTCAAAACCGGCGCGCGGGCTGCCAGAGGCGATGTGCTGATTTTTATGGATGCAGACGGTCAGCACCAGCCAGCGGATATTGCACGCCTGCTTGAGCAGTTCAATCAGGGTTATGACATGGTGATCGGCGCCCGCCAATCTGGCTCGCAAGCAGGTTTGCACCGGGCGGTTGCCAACGATGTCTTTAGCCGCTTTGCCAGCTGGATGGTAATGCAGCCCATTGCGGATTTGACTTCCGGGTTCAGGGTCGTGCGGGCGACCAAGTTCAGGCAGTTTTTGTACTTGCTGCCCAATGGTTTTTCTTACCCGACCACCATCACCATGAGCTTTTTCAGGGCGGGTTACAGCGTGGCCTATGTGCCGATCCATTCACCGCCCAGAATCACCGGCGCCAGCCACATCAGCCCGCTGCGTGACGGCGTGCGTTTTTTGCTGATCATCATCAAGGTGGGCACCTTGTTTTCGCCGTTGAAACTTTTTTTGCCGGTGAGCGCCGGGTTTTTTCTGACCGCTTGTTGTTACTACCTGTACACCTACCTGAGCTCTGGGCGTTTTACCAACATGAGCGCGCTGCTGTTCATTTCTGCCATCTTTACGTTTTTGATCGGCATTGTTTCCGAGCAAATTTCGGCGCTGCATTACAAGAATATTGATACCCAAGACCCGGAAGGAGACTAGTTTGAAGGTCTTGATGACCAGCACCTCTTACCCGCAAAGCCCCAAGGATTGGCAAGGCCGATTCATCGCCAATATGGCGGCTGGTCTGGCGCGGCGCAGCGATGTTGATCTGTCGTTGTGGGCTCCACCGGGTGAACTGCCTGCTTTGGTAACCAGCGCCAACAGACCCTCCGATTCACGCTGGCTGAGTCATTTGACTGAGCAGGGGGGCATGGCTCACCAGTTGCGCACCCGCAAGGTGATGGCGATGAGTACTGTGCTGGGATTGTTGTTTCGTCTTGGTCGTGTTTACCGTCAGGCATCACCAGAAGTGGCGCATGTCAACTGGTTGCAAAACGCACTGCCACTTTTTGGCACACGCACGCCTGTTTTGATAACCGTGCTTGGCACCGACTTTGCCTTGCTGAAATTGCCAGGAATGAAACTACTGTTGCGCGCCCTGCTGAAACAGCGCCGCGCCATCCTGGCACCCAATGCCGACTGGATGCGCCCGGTGCTAGAAAAAGCGTTTGGTGATCTGGTGGAGATACGCTCCATTGCTTTCGGGGTGGACGACCTGTGGTTTGACGTGGTGCGAGCGCCTATCGACAACAACGAACACCATTGGCTGGCGGTCACACGGCTCACACACAACAAAATTGGCGACTTGTTCACCTGGGGCGAGGGGCAATTTGGTCAGCAGCGGCAATTGCACTTGTTTGGACCGATGCAAGAACAAGTCGCGCTGCCCTCTTGGGTGCACTACCACGGCCCCACGCATCCGGCAGAGTTGCTGCAAGACTGGTTTCCCAAAGCTCGTGGGCTGATCACATTGAGTCGACACGACGAAGGTCGGCCACAAGTCATGCTCGAAGCCATGGCAGCGGGGCTGCCCATTTTGGCAACCGACTTGCCTGCGCACCGGGACATGTTGCAGCACCGCGCCACCGGTTGGCTGGCCGCGACACGCAGCGACTTGCGCGAGGGTCTGACCTGGCTGGAAGACCCCTTGAATAACCCGGCCGTTGGACAAGCGGCTCGCCAATGGGTCAAGGATACGGTGGGGACCTGGGACGATTGCGCAGACCGCTACGCCACGGCTTACCGCGATTTGCTGGAGCCACGCCCATGAGTCGTGACGCGGTTTTATTGTTGGGTGGCGGTGGCTTTATTGGCCGAGCGCTGACCCGACGGCTGCAGCTTGAAGGCATACCGGTGCATGTGGTTGGCAGGGAAAATCTTGCGTCGCTGGACCGCCTGCTGCCCCTGTGCGGCACCGTGGTGCACCTGGCCAGCGCCACCACCCCCGGCTCGTCTGCCCGGCACCCTGAGTTGGAAACAGGTAACCTGGCGTTGACCCTGCAGTTGCTGGAGCTGTTGCAAACGCAGCCGCCAACTCATCTCGTATTTTTCTCATCAGGTGGCACGGTTTATGGCAACCCTGCGACGTTTCCTGTCACAGAAGCTTGTCCGATTGCCCCCTTGTCACACCATGGCGCGGGCAAGGCGGCACAAGAGATTTTGTGCCGAACCCTCAGTACCCAAGGACACGCCGTCACGGTGCTGCGCCCCTCCAATGCCTATGGCCCAGGCCAGAACCTGCGCCAGGGTTTTGGTTTGATTCGTACGATGCTGGAACATGCCCGGGCAAGCACCACGCTAGACATTTGGGGTGATGGCGAAAATGTGCGCGACTACATTTACATTGACGATGTGGTCGAGGCCACTGTGCGATTCGTTGGCCTGCCCGACGATGCCGGCACCTACAACCTGGGCAGCGGCGTGGGCTACAGCATCAACCGGGTGAAGAACATGGTGGAGAGGGTTTGCGGTGCGAAATTGAATACGGCGTGTCGCCCCTCTCGCGACGTGGACGTGCGCGGTGTGGTGCTGGACAACACCCGCTTGGAAACGCGCCTGAACTGGGTTCCATCCGTTGGTCTGGAAGAGGGCATTGAATACACATGGAAAGACCTGAAGCACCCATGATGGATACCGCTCCGCTGATCTCGGTCTGCATCGCCAACTACAACGGCATGGAGGTGATTGACGATTGCCTGCGCTCGGTACTGGGACAACAAGGCGGCATCAGCGTGGAAATTCTGGTGCATGACGACGCGTCAACCGATGCATCTGTGGCCCACATCCGCGAACATTACCCGGAAGTTGTGCTGATTGAAAGTGACACCAACGTTGGTTTTTGTATAGCAAACAACCGAATGATGACGAGGGCTAGAGGCAAATTTATCTTGCTACTTAACAACGACGCCGCCTTGTTTGCTGATGCGTTGCAGACGCTGCTCACAGAGGCGGTCCGCCTTGCGCAACCGGCCATCCTGACCCTGCCGCAATTTGATGCCACGACGGGCGTACTGGTTGACCGGGGGTGTTTGCTGGACCCGTTTTACAACCCGGTTCCCAATCTGAACCCTAACCGTGCCGATGTAGCGATGGTGATTGGCGCCTGCCTGTGGATTCCAAAAACCCTGTGGGATGAACTAGAAGGTTTCCCTGAATGGTTTGGGTCGATCGCAGAGGATATGTATCTGTGCTGCCGTGCGCGCTTGGCGGGATATGCGGTGCGGGCGCTAGCGGCATCTGGCTACCGGCATTGGCAGGGGAAAAGTTTTGGAGGGAATCGAGTACAACAAGGACGGCTCAGTACCAATGTCCGGCGACGATACATGTCGGAGCGGAACAAAATTTACACCTTGATTGCAACCTACCCACCTTATATTTTGTGGATTGCTCTTTGCATACACCTGGCGTTGTCCTTGTTGGAATCACTTTTACTGGGGGTGATCAAGAAAAATTACAGTCTTGTGAGACGAATCTACTTTGCGGCCTGGAAAGATGTAATACATGAATTGCCAATACTATTGCACTTGAGAAAGCGTATAGCTAAAAGAACTGTTATCACTTTCTGCAAACAGGTATCCGTCTTTTATCCAATTCATCGAAAAATACATTTGTTATTTCGGCATGGGATACCATCTATTCGATAGTTATATTTTCACCGTCAATTTTGAAAATTCTTCAAATTCAGAGACAAGTTTGTCAAGTTGATGTTGCGATATTTCAAGCAGGTTGTTGTAGGCCTGATTACCAAATCCCCAAAGTGTGGACTCTACCCCCTCTGCATGTCCCACAATATAAGGGAGGCATGTAATAACACGTAGACCAGGTTTTGAGGCAATGTATTTATCTATGGTATTGGAAGCAGCATTGCTATCCGAGACATCCCAGGCTGTCAAGTGATTATATATTGTGTTATTAAAAATACTGTAAACGGTACCCAAGGTCTTGTTCAGGTGAACAAACTTGATACCTTCAAATATTTCAACTTTAACAATTTGTACACCTTCATTGATGGACGTGATCAGACCCGAGAAAACATCCCATTCACCGCTCTGGGTATGCAGATAGCGTCTGCTAATTTTTAGTGCATCGAGGCTTCCGGGGTAAAACTGACAGTCATCTTCATAGACTTCCAGTTGGTTGAGCCCCTGTCGCTTAGCTGCAATCGCGAGGTACCAGTAGCTCAATGCGCACCCCTTCCATCCTTGCACATGACGCAAACCGTCAAAGTATTTGGGTTGTTCAACGCAAGATTGCTGTGCATGCATCCGACGCAGAGGTGTTTCTGGGAGACTCAGACAAACAGGGCTGGCATCTTTCAGCGTGATGTCAGAAGGTTTATCCAATAATTCGGATGGAGCAATCAAACCACAACCCACCAAAAAACGAGCAGTGCTGAGGTCCGTGACTTGTTTCTGCTCTTCTTGGGCTTGATAAGACGGACCTTCATGTTTGGAGCCATTCAAAAGAGACACGATCTCTACAGACATGGCATCAATGTCACCGACGGGAACGTATCGAACCAAACCACCAAATTCTTCATGATCTTCACCTGACATTCCCAACTCGGAGACTACTGGAATTCCCAAAGAAACACATTCACTTATTCGCGTTGTCTCGAGCAAAGCAGGTGCATAGTAGTGGATGTTGAGTACGACCTTTGCACACAACAGTGCAGAATATAAATCAGAACTGAATACTTCAGAGATAATCTTCAATCGAAATCTCTTGGACAGCTCCGTGAGTATTATTTTTCTTCGTTCACATTCGGCATCACCATAAAAAACGACGTCATACCCGGCATCACCAGCTGTTTCAAAATTAATGCCGCGCTTGCCAAGATATTCTTTATAAGTTGATAAAGGATGCACTGGGTAGAGGTATAAATTGCTGGTGTTCAGTCCTAGTTCTTGCAAGTATTTCAAGTTGAAACTGCTGTAATCCAACACCGCAATTGACTGCGACAGAAGTTTTATGTATTTCGGCGTAAACCAGCGTTTCGAAGTGCTTTGTTCCATCTGAAATGCGATCATATGCCGTGGTATATGGGCAACCATTTGTGGACATATCACCAAATAAAGCGCATTATTATCTGGTTTGTGCTGAAGATCGAAGATGATTTCTGATACAATTCCGTACTTACAGAATTGAACATCCAACATATAAGCGACATAAGCGGTATGTTGGGTCGATATAATACGCAATATTCTACTTTTAGTATATATTGCCAGGGCCGTGACACGACTTTCCTCGTAATCGAGTTGCCTCATACGAGATCGAGTTTCCATCCATTGGATGTAAATACCATACAACCCTCGCGTGCGAATGAGTGTTGCAATAACTACCAGCAGCTTTTTTGCTGCGCCTAATAATCCACCATTATATTTAATGTAGCCACCAACAATAGACATTAGATAATTTCAATCAAAAAAATAATGCAATACATCCACACTACTAATTATTTTCCACTCTGTTACCCAGAAATCTACGCACCATATTCCAAAAATAACGAAACGGCTTGGTGAATCTCCAAGACAGGGTTTGTTTTACACGATCCACCTCTGTACGCAACGCATCCCTATCTAACCGCAAAGATGCCATCGCATGAGACAGAAAATCTGTGCCATCAAAAAAACTGGCTTTTTGAAATCCTATTGAACTCTCAGATGCAAAAGCAATTAAGAAAAGTGGATTGGGATCAATAAGCTGACTGACAACAGACGCACTTGTTCCCGAGTGAAAGGAAAATTGCTGCCCCTCTTCGCTGCTATCAATGGGGGAAATGAGTGAGCCATATCGCACTCTTTGGCCAACCAACTTGATATTTCTAAAGTAGCACAGTAGCAGCGTTCTGAATTCCAACTGGCTAAGTTCTTTAACGTGGAAGTCATTGCGTTTCTGAATACACGCTTCGTCAAAATCACGTTCCGGCGTGGATATGATTAACATGCCACCTAGTCTGAGTACCCGCTTTATTTCGGCAAGCATGACATCGTGTTGATCGTGATGTTCAATGGTTTCGAAACTGATCACAATATCTACGCTGTTGTTATCTAAAGGTATACATCTGCAATCACCATGACGAAACTGCAGATTTGGTGCAACGTATTTCGTTTGTGCGTGAAGAACTGCGTCTTTGGAAATATCTACGCCGATGACTGTTCTCGCCCCGCCAGCCAAGAGATACGATCCATATCCTTCACCACTTGCAATATCCAGAACATCTTTTTGCAGTACAAATTCACGTGCAAAGGCATAACGATGGAGATGTTCTATTTCGATGTCACCGTGTACAAAAGGAACATAACGTTCGCCCGTCCATTCAAGTTCCTTTGATCGATCGCCGATTTGATTCAAGTGAGCTCCTTACTTTTCACTGTTTGAACAGCGGGCGTCGCCTTCAATAGTATTTCCTGCATCGGTAGCCCCACTAGCGATCCGTCCACACTGCTCCGATGAGACTGGAACATCAATGCATCGTGGATCCAATGCTGAAACTGGTGCTCACCTTGACTACCATCGGCGATGGCAACTGCCACCGAGTAGTCTCCGATGGGTAACCGGGGCATCCGGAAGCGAAAACAAGCGTGTAAACCCGATCCCGCCGCTGCCACTATGGGATGATCTGCGTAGCTCAAGTAGGTATTGTCGCCAAACAACGCCTGCCCGATTCCATTTTTCACGATGAAACCGATGATTGGAGACATCAATATCTCATTAACTCGCGCCTCAATGGACAAAGTCACGACCTCACCACCCAGTGCCCAACTGTAGGGTCGCCCCGCCTGATCAGTCAGTTGAACATCCACGATCTGCGCTCTACCATCACCAAACGCGGGGGCTGCGGGATTGAATCGGAACAGTTTCAAATCATTCCGAAGATTGCTGGCGTTTAGATAAGGTATTCGCTGATCTCCCCAATCATCAACGTCCTGGTCCTCTCCAACATGAAGTCTGGGCAGTTCCCCATCAAACAAATCCGACAGATAGCCCTCGCAAACCGTCTTCGTTAAGCCACTTGCTTGTATTGCGCCTTGTTTTAGCCAAATGGCCCTTTCACACAAACCTTTTACAGCTTGCAGATCGTGGCTGACCACGATAAGCGTACCCGTTTTGCGGAATTCGTTAAGAAAGCGAAAGCATTTCTGCACAAAGAATGCATCACCGACGCCCAATGCCTCATCGATCACCAGAATATCCGGATCCACATGAATGGCGACTGAAAATGCCAACCTGACAAACATCCCACTCGAATAGGTCCGCACGGGTTGGTCAATAAACTCCCCAATATCCGCAAAAGCGGCAATCTCGTCGAACCGCTTCACCATCTCCTCGCGTGGGATACCCGTCACAGCCCCCTGAAAATACACATTCTCCCGCCCGGTGAATTCGGGATTGAATCCCGCCCCCAGTTCCAGCAACGCCGAAATTCGGCCATTGACTTCCACGGACCCCGACGTAGGCTTCAAAATCCCGCAAATCAACTGCAGCAAGGTGCTCTTGCCAGATCCATTGCGCCCAATGATGCCAACCGTCTCGCCCTTCTTGATCTCAAAAGACACGTTCTTCAGTGCCGTAAATTCCTTGTGATACTGCTTTTGCCCAAACGTCAGCGCCTGTTTGATCCGGTCCCCAGGGTGACCAAAAATGCGGTAAGTTTTGGTCAGATTCTTGACCGAGATAGCCACATCAGAGTGCATCTGCAAACTCCTCACGGCTGTGCTGGAAGAAGGCATGACCCAAGATGGCACCTGCCAGACACAGCGCCAGCGTCATGCACCAAGTGCCCCACGCAACTTGCTGGCCAATCACCACCGCCCGTGTGGCTTCAATCACGCTGCCCAGCGGGTTGAGATGGTAAAACGGACGCAACGCAGCTGGCACCGCACTCACTGGGTAAAACACCGGCGACAAAAACATCAGCATTTGCACAAACATTGGCACGATCTGGGTCATGTCTTTGATGAACACGCCCCAGGCCGCCACAAACCAGGACAAGCCCAATGCCAGCAACAACGCAGGCAACATCAGCAACGGGAAAAGCAGTACCTGCAGATGCAAGCCGCCAACCCATAACAAGGCCACCAGCAGAATCAAAAAATTGAACAACCCATGGACCAGCGCCGCACCCAGTGGCACCACCGGAAGGATATGCACCGGGAAAATGATTTTCTTCACAAAGTTCGGATACCCGCGCACGGCTGCGGGGGCGCGCGACACGGTTTCAGCAAAGATATTGAACACGATCAAGCCTGCATACAGCAGCAACCAAAACGGCAGCGTGCTGTCTTGCTGCGGCCAACGCGATTGAAAAACCTGACCAAACACATAGGCAAAAATGGTCAGCATGAACAGTGGGCTCAAAAATATCCAGGCCACACCAAACATCGCCCCCCGATAGCGCAGCAGCACATCGCGTTTGATGAGCTGTCCAAGCAGATAGCGGTGCTGCCAAATGTCGGTCACGATACAAAGCGGATTCCACACCATGCTGCTCATGACCCCGCCATCACTCCATGGTTTTGCAAGTATTGCACTACCTGATTCACACATTCATCCAAAGGCAGCTTGCCGGTTTCAATGACCAATTCGGCATGCTCTGGTGCTTCATAAGGCGCCGAAACACCCGTGAAATCACGAATTTCTCCCATACGGGCCTTGCGGTACATGCCCTTCACGTCGCGACCTTCGCAGACTTCCAGATCGCAGCGGCAATACACCTCGACAAAATCACCCGGCGCAAGCAATGCACGCACCCGATCTCGATCTGCGTAATAGGGCGAAATGAAGGCTGTCAGCGTGATCACCCCCGCCTGCGCAAACAGTTTGGCCATTTCTCCGACGCGGCGAATGTTTTCCTGCCGATCGGCTTCTGAGAAACCCAAATCGCCGCAGAGCCCATGGCGCACGTTGTCGCCATCCAGCACAAAGCTGCGGCATTGCAGTTGGTGAAGCTTTTTCTCTACCGCATAGGCCAAGGTTGACTTCCCAGCGCCAGACAGGCCGGTGAACCAAATGACCACGCTGCGGTGCCCATTGAGGTGCTGCTTTTCCCTACGAGACACCTGGCCCTGCTGCCATGTCACGTTGGTACTCTTGCTGGAAGAAATTGGCTGATTCATAAGGCGAATTTCATCACAACCGCCAAACCAGCAGCCCAGCCGCACTGAGTTGAACCCTGTCAAACTGCGCCTTCACATCAATAAAACAGCCTCCATCCCTTGTTATTTCAAGGTATTTTGCTATTGATTTTGATAAATACTGCTGATGCGCCACGGCCACCACCACCGCATCGGCCTGCGGCAAATCTTGCCACGCCACCAGTTCAACGCCATACTCCTGCCGCGCCTCAAGCGCATCCGCCACCGGGTCGTGCACAAAGACCTCGATGCCGTAAGCCTGAAGTTCACTCACCAAACCCGCCACCTTGGAGTTGCGAAGGTCGGGCACGTTCTCTTTGAAAGTGATGCCCAACACGTTCACTTTTGCACCTTTGACTTGGCTGCCCGCCTGGATCATTTGCTTGACGGTTTGCTCGGCAATGTATTTGCCCATGCTGTCGTTGATACGCCGCCCGGCCAGGATGACTTCAGGGTGGTAGCCCAGCATCTCGGCCTTGTGGGTCAGGTAATAGGGGTCCACGCCAATGCAGTGACCGCCCACCAGCCCGGGGCGAAACGGCAAGAAGTTCCATTTGGTGCCAGCGGCTTCCAGCACCTCGGTGGTATCCAGGCCCATCATGTTGAAAATCACCGCCAGTTCGTTCATCAGCGCGATGTTCAGGTCACGTTGGGTGTTTTCTATCACCTTGGCAGCTTCAGCCACCCGGATCGATGAGACCGGATGCACACCCGCCGTCACCACCTTTTTGTACAACCCGGCCACGCGTGCCAAGGTGTCCGGGCAATCACCGGCGACGACTTTGACCGTGTTGGTCAGTGTGTGCTGCTGGTCACCAGGGTTGATGCGCTCCGGCGAATAGCCTACAAAAAAATCTCTTTTCCACTTCAGGCCCGATGCGCGCTCAAGAATCGGAATACACACCTCTTCGGTTGCGCCAGGGTAAACCGTGGATTCATAAACCACGGTGGCACCCGGTTTAAGGTACTTGCCCACACTTTCGCTGGCCGCCATCAAGGGGCCAAAGTCTGGTTTACGGGCAGCGTCAATCGGTGTTGGCACAGCAATGATGACGATATCTGCCCGAGCCAAATCCGCCGCATCGCTGGTGTACGTCAAATGGGACGCGGCACGCATATTTGCCGTTGACACGGTGCCACTGGGGTCCAGATGCTGCTGGTAGCTGGCCATTTTTTGGCTGGACAAGTCGTAGCCCATGGTTGGCGACAACTTGCCAAACGCCACGGCCAACGGCAGGCCCACGTAACCCAATCCAACGATGGCAACCACATCCATTACCGGCTCATCCCAAGTATTGATTTCACGTTGATAGCTCAGAAAATTTCAGCACACTATACGACCTGCAGGCGCTGGCTCAGTACGGATTTTCAAAACCCAGCCGCGCCATGATTTCGCTTTCGCGCAACTCCATCACTTGCGCATCTTCCTCTTCATCGTGGTCCCAGCCCTGGGCGTGCAATGCGCCGTGCACCAACAAATGGGCGTAATGCTCTTCCAGTGTTTTGTTTTGCTCTTTCGCCTCCTGGGCCACCACCGGCGCGCACAGTACCAAATCCGCGGTGACCAGGGGTTCCTGGGTGTAATCAAAGGTCAGCACATTGGTGGCGTAGTCCTTCTTACGGTAATCACGGTTCAATGCCTGGCCCTCTTCGGCATCGACGATGCGCACCGTCAGTTCGGCATCGCTTTGCAGCGCCGCGCGCAGCCAGCGGGTGACTTTGTGGCGAGGCAAGGCGGCACGGTGCAGCGGCGCATCGTTGAATTTGGCAAATTGGAGGGACAGGGTGAGTGGGTTCATGGATTCACTTTTTATATAAAAAATCGGCTTCTAACCCTCGAATAATAAGCGCAGAGCGCTATCAATACGATTGCAATCAATCAGGCTGCGTTTGACCTGCGGCGTGCGGGTACGTCGTAGGCATCCACAATCCGCGCCACCAGCGGGTGACGCACCACATCGGTACTGGTCAGGCGACAGATGGCGATGCCTTCCACCCCTTTGAGCACGCGCTCGGCATCAATCAAGCCACTGAGCTGGGTGGTGGGCAGGTCAATCTGGCTCACGTCACCGGTGACCACTGCTTTGGAGCCAAAACCGATGCGGGTCAAAAACATCTTCATCTGCTCGGGCGTGGTGTTTTGCGCCTCGTCCAGAATGACAAACGCCGTGTTGAGCGTTCTGCCGCGCATGAAAGCCAGAGGCGCGATCTCGATGGTTTGCCGCTCGAACGCTTTTTGCACCGCCTCAAACCCCATCAGGTTATACAGGGCGTCATACAGCGGGCGCAGGTAAGGGTCGATCTTTTGCGCCAGATCACCGGGCAAATAGCCCAATCGCTCGCCCGCCTCCACCGCCGGGCGCGTCAACACAATGCGCTGCACGGTGCTGCGCTGCAACGCGTCCACGGCACAAGCCACCGCCAGGTAGGTTTTGCCAGTGCCTGCCGGACCAATGCCAAACGTGATGTCGTGGCTGGCAATGCTGTCCAGGTAACGCGCCTGGTTCATGGAACGGGGTTTGAGTTCTGCGCGCTTGGTCTTCAATGCCGGGCCATCGGCGCCGTTGACATCACCGTCGCCAGAAAGCATCAGCTGCACGGTACGCGGCTCAATTGGGCGAGCTGCCATTTCGTACATCGCCTGCAGCATTTCCATGGCACGCTTGGCGTTGGCCTTGAGGCCATCGACCTTGAACTGTTCATGCCGGTGCGCGATTTTGACCTGCAAAGCGGTCTCGATGGTGCGCAAATGCTCGTCTGTGGGGCCGCACAGGTGCGCTAAGCGGGAATTGCTGGGCGGGGAAAAGATATGCCGAAGGATCACGTTGATAATTCCAAAAATATTCCCCCATGATAGGCAAAAAATGATCGCCAAGTTAACCGGTACGCTCGATACCAAAAACCCGCCCGCCATTGTGGTGGATTGCCACGGTGTGGGCTACGAGGTATTTGTGCCCATGAACACGTTTTACAACCTGCCAGAGCTGGGTGCGAAAGTGACCCTGTTGACCCATTTTGTGGTGCGAGAAGATGCCCAAATTCTCTACGGTTTTGCCAACCACCAGGAACGTGAGGCATTTCGCCAGTTGATCAAAATATCAGGCGTGGGGCCGCGCACGGCGCTGTCGATTTTGTCAGGCATGGGGGTGCCTGAGCTGGCGCAAGCCATCACCTTGCAAGAGGCGGGTCGCCTGATCAAAGTGCCGGGCATTGGCAAGAAAACCGCCGAACGCCTGTTGCTGGAACTCAAAGGCAAGCTCGGGCCAGACATCGGCGTGGTGGCCACACAAGCCAGCGACACGCAGGCCGACATTTTGCAAGCCCTGCTGGCCCTGGGTTACAGCGACAAGGAGGCCGCCGCCGCCCTGAAAGCACTGCCCAAGGACGTAGGTGTCAGCGACGGCATCAAGCTGGCATTGCGGGCATTGGCCAGATAAACCACCCGGCATTTCGCACGTTTCACCACAGGCCGACACCATGACACCGCTTTACCGGGCATTTGAAACCCAGGCGCAACTGGATGCGCAGTACAACCCGTCATTGAAACTGGCGGATGCCAGCGCACCCGGCCAACATTACGCCCGCCAATCTGAGGCTGCACGCAGCCAATTGCGCTGCCTGCTGGACGTGCCTTACGGTCCGACGCGTGCCGAAACGCTGGATATTTTCCCGGCCAGCGTGCCCAATGCGCCAGTGTTTGTGTTTCTGCACGGTGGCTATTGGCGTGCGCTGTCCAGCAAGGAATTCAGCTGCATCGCGCTGGGGCTGCAACCCTTGGGCATCACCACGGTGGTGGTCAATTACGCGTTGTGCCCAAGTGTGACCATCGACGAAATCACGCGCCAGGTGCGTTCGGCCATCGCCTGGACCTACCGCCACATCGCCGACCACGGCGGCGACCCGCATCGCGTCGCTCTTGGCGGTCATTCAGCCGGGGGGCACCTCAGCGCCATGTGCCTGCAAACACCCTGGGCTGAGGATTACGGCTTGCCGCAAGACCCGCTGTTGGCCGCGGTGCTGGTCAGTGGCATTTACGACCTTGCGCCGCTGCGGTACTGCTATTTGCAGCCCATGATCCAACTCGATGACGGGGTGATCCGCCGCCAGTCGCCGATGTTTTCAGTGCGCCCATGCCGCACGCCGATCTGGGTCAACTGGGGCGCAGAGGAATCCACCGAGTTTGCCCGCCAGGCCAGCAGCTTTCACGCGGCTTGGCTGCAGACCGGAAACACCGGTGAGTTAAGCGCTCTGCCCGATGCCGACCACTTTCGCGGCCTTCACGGGTTTGAACATTCGGACAGCCGACTGTGTCAGTGGTTGCTTGAAAAATTGGCTTAAACAGCCTGTACGAACTGCTCATAACCCCGCGCCCGCAGCAGGCAAGCCGGGCAATCGCCACAACCATAGCCCCAAGGGTGGTGGTGCTCACGGTCGCCCAAATAACAGGTGTGGGTGTGCTCGATGAGCAGCTTCACCAGCGCATCCCCGCCACCGACCACGCCAGATTTTTCGCCCAGCTCGTGCGCCAGGGTCCAGGTGGCGGCTTTGTCGATCCACATCAGCGGCGTATCCACCAAAAACCGCTTGTCCATTCCGAGCGACAAAGCCAGCTGCATGGCTTTCATGGTGTCGTCGCGGCAATCCGGGTATCCTGAAAAATCGGTCTCGCACACCCCGGTGACCATCACCTGCAGGTCGCGCCGGTAGGCCACGGCCGCAGCCAGAGTCAAAAATAGCAGGTTGCGCCCTGGCACAAAGGTGTTGGGCAAGCCGCTTTGCTCCATTTTGAAAGCCGTGTCACGCGTCAGCGAAGTCTCGCTCACCTCGCCCAGCACCGCCAGATCCAGCAGATGGTCCTGGCCCAACTTGTCGCTCCATGCCGGAAAAGTTTGACGGATTTCGGCCAACACCTTCACCCGGGCATCAAGTTCCACCCGATGCCGCTGGCGGTAATCAAAACCAATGGTTTCAACACGTTGGTATTTGGAAAGGGCCTGCGCCAGGCAGGTGGTGGAATCCTGGCCACCAGAAAATAGAACGAGGGCAGAGGTATGCATCGGCAAAAGGGGTAAGAGGTTGATGTCAATACGGGCTCAAATCAGTGCCCAACCCGCATTTTCGCCTGCTCACGCCCTCGCCATCACGCCACCGTCGTTATTCCAATTCCAAATCATTTTTGTCTAGGCGCGAAGCCACGGGCAGTGCTGACGCACGACATGGCGTTGCAACAACGACGCGGATGATTTAGGAATGGAATTATTGGGCGTTGCGCACTGCGCGAGCATTCACCGGCTGCACCGGTCGCGCGTTGTTGGGAAACAGTTGCTGGAACAGACGAATCTGTTCACGACTCAGCAGTGTGGGTTGCTTCATCACCATCCACAGCAC
This sequence comes from uncultured beta proteobacterium, assembly GCA_903856025.1. GTDB lineage: Bacteria > Pseudomonadota > Gammaproteobacteria > Burkholderiales > Burkholderiaceae_C > Rhodoferax. Next base: position 8,354 of record CAIOAQ010000185.1, on the reverse strand, counting down.
GCCTTCGGTACACGGCGGGGTGGTCAATGACCCGATGAACTGGTAGTAGCGCTGGTCTTTGGGCAGCAGTTCGTTCATGTCAATCAAACCATCGGGCATGCGCACCCGGTCGCTCGTGTCCAGCGGCATGTAGGTCCAGACCTTGTTGATCAATGCGTTGGCCACGCCAGGATCCAGCAACACCGCCACCACGGCCAACTGGCCTTCGTTATTTTTGTGCACCAAATGCGCCACCATGGCGAAGTTGCGGAAATTCACCTGCTCTTCGGAAGGGGTGTGAAAGTGAAACTGCACCAGTTTGTAGACCGAGCCACGCACCGTCAGCGTGTTGTCTCCCGCCACGTCCACCTGGATGGTGTGACCATTGTTCACCACACTGCCGATGGAGGGTGTGTAATTGAATTGCAACGGTTCTGCTGGGCCTTGCAAGGTCGCGGATTCTTCAATATTGATGGGCGACTGGCGTTTGCCAATCGCGCACAGGTTGAATTCAGGCTTGAGCTTGCCCCAGTTTTGCGGGCCGTTTTCGCCCTCGTAGGCCCAATGCGGCTCGCCAGCGTGTGCATCACTCCCGTGCGCAGTTGCACCATGCGTTTCCGAAGCCGAAACGTCTGCTACTTCGTGACCGGTCAGGGCTGCTGCCTTGGCTCGGATGTACGCCCGACTGGAACGCGCATTGAACGCCGGAGTTGCATGTGCGGCCGAGGTATGCACCGTGATCACCCGGGCAGGCGCATGATCTGCGGCGGTTGCAACAGCGGCGTGTGCAGCCGGTGTCGCGTGCGCGGGCTCGGGGGCGTCTTCCGAACTTGCCCCCGACTTGGCGGATGACTTGTCCCGCACCACCAGCATGATGCCTTTTTTACCCAACATCTGTTCGCGCAGCGCCGCCTTAATGTCCACCGCCACCGATTTTTCTTCAGATGCACCGTCCGCCGCGGACGATTTCTTTTCAGGCGCATGTGCGGCGGCCGTTGGGGCCACACCATGGGCGGGCGCAGCTTCGGTGGCCGCCGATGCCAGCGGCGTCAAACCAATCAAAGCTACACACCCCATCAGGGATACCAGAAACGTCCGACAAAACCGGACGCTGAACCGGCATCTGGCAGCAAAGGGGAGATCGGTCAAATGGAGATGTTCAAACATGGTGTTCATGGCAGCCGTGGGACAGGTGCAGGCCCAAAAAAGGTTTTTTACAAACAGTTATCGGCAAAAAACCAGTGAAGCTTAAACGCTGGAACCCGACGCGGGGCGCTATAGTGCCACTTTCCCTTTGAAATCGGGCCTGATTTGAGCATCCAAACCGACGACTTTGCCCCTGCGCCGCCCAAACGGGTAGTGTCCAATGCCCCCGCTTCGCCCAACGAGGAGGCCATTGAGCGCGCGCTTCGCCCCAAGCTGCTTGACGACTACGTCGGGCAAACCAAGGCACGCGAACAACTTGAAATTTTCATTGGCGCGGCCAAAAAACGTGATGAGGCGCTGGACCATGTGCTGCTGTTTGGGCCACCGGGCTTGGGCAAAACCACGCTGAGCCACATCATCGCCCATGAGTTGGGCGTGAACCTGCGCCAAACCAGCGGTCCGGTACTGGAAAAGCCCAAGGATCTGGCCGCCCTGCTGACCAACCTCGAAAAAAACGATGTGCTGTTCATCGACGAAATCCACCGCCTGAGCCCGGTGGTGGAAGAGATTTTGTACCCCGCACTGGAAGATTACAAGATCGACATCATGATCGGCGAAGGTCCGGCGGCCCGAAGCATCAAGCTCGATTTGCAACCCTTCACGCTGGTGGGGGCCACCACCCGCGCAGGCATGCTCACGAACCCACTGCGCGACCGCTTTGGCATCGTGGCGCGGCTGGAGTTTTACACGTCTGAGGAACTGGCGCGCATTGTCAAACGCAGCGCCGGTTTGCTCAAGGTGCCCACCGACGAGCAAGGCGGGTTTGAGATTGCCCGCCGATCGCGCGGCACACCACGCATTGCCAACCGGCTGTTGCGCCGGGTGCGCGACTATGCCGACGTGAAAGGCGCAGGCGAGATCACCCTGGACATTGCCAACCGGGCGCTGGCCATGCTGGATGTGGACCCGCAAGGCTTTGATTTGATGGACCGCAAACTGCTGGAGGCCGTGATTCACCGTTTTGACGGCGGCCCGGTGGGGCTGGACAACATTGCCGCCAGCATTGGTGAAGAGCGCGAAACCATTGAGGATGTGATCGAACCCTACCTGATCCAGCAAGGTTACCTGCAGCGCACCCCGCGCGGACGCATCGCCACGGCGGCCGCTTACCGGCATTTGGGGGTCACTCCACCGGCCAACCAGAACACCTCGGACCTGCTTGGTCTTTGACATCCACCCGACGCTTTCGAGCCACGCCACCCGCTGATCTTTCTCACACGATGCTGTTTGCTGCCACTTTCGTCCTAACGACCCTGCCTTGGCTGAACCCGTTTTCACCGGGGCCGACGCCGGCGGTGATGCCGTTCTTGTTTTCATGGTTGTGCATCGCCTTGGCTGCCCCCACGTTGGTGGCAGCCCACCTACGCGGGCGCACCTCAGACATGGTCCGCACCGTGGCGCTGGCCTGGGCCACGGCAGCATGCGTCAGCGCGGTGATCGGCTTGCTGCAATATGTGGGGGCGACCTCTTGGGCGGGCGTGTGGCTGAACCACACCGACGTGGGTCAGGCCTTTGGCAACCTGCGCCAGCGCAACCAGTTTGCAAGCTTGCTGGCCATCGGGCTGGCGGCCTTGTTGTGGTGGGCCGCGCACAGCGAATCGTCCCCTCGCGACGGCGACCACCCGCAACTTGACAGGATCCTGTTGGTGGTGGCCGCCACGCTGCTGGAAGCCGCCAACGCCGCTTCAGCATCACGCACCGGCTTGTTTCAGCTGGTCTTGATCGTGGCGCTGACCTGCTTCTGGAAATTCAAAAGCCAGAAACCTGCCCTTGCACGACCCGGACTGTCAGCGGTGTACCCGATCTTGATCGCCGCGGTGGTGGGTTACGCCGTGGCAACGATCGCCCTGCCGCTGCTGGCCGGGCAGGACCCGATGGCCACCAGCGCCCTGGCCCGCTTGCGCAATGGTGACTCGGCTTGTGGCAGCCGCCTGACGCTGTGGGGCAACGTGCTGCAGCTGATTGGTCAGAAGCCCTGGCTCGGTTGGGGTTGGGGGGAACTGAGCTACGCCCACTTCATCACCTTGTACCCTGGCACCCGGTTTTGCGACATTCTGGACAACGCCCACAACCTGCCACTGCACCTGGCGGTGGAGTTGGGGGTGCCGGTGTCACTTCTGGGGTGTGGGGTCATTCTGGCGCTGGTATGGCGCGCCAAACCGTGGCGGGCTGCCCCTCCCACCCGGCAAATGGCCTGGATCGTGCTGGCGGTGATCGGGCTGCACAGTCTGCTGGAGTACCCGCTGTGGTACGGCCCCTTTCAGATGGCCGCGCTGCTTGCCATCTGGTTGCTGTGGCACACGGATCAACATGCGCAGCAAACCCCAACGCATAAGGAATATCAGCCTGTAGCCCTCTATTTATCAGCAACTGCAGCTACGTTGTTGATAGCTGCCATCGCGTACGCAACCTGGAACTATCAACTTGTCAGTCAAATCTACCTGCCACCGGAGGCGCGGCTGGCGGCCTACCGTGAAAACACCTTGGACAAAACCCGGAATGTAGCGATGTTTCAGGACCAACAACGGTTTGCCGAACTGACCACCACCGAGCTGAATGCTGAAAATGCCAAAAAAGTGCACGCCCTGGCATTGAACATGCTGCATTTTTCACCCGAAAGCCAGGTGGTTGAAATGCTGATCGGCAGCGCGAAGTTATTGGGAAAAACCGACGAGGTGCAGTTTTTTACACCCCGCTACCAAGCCGCATTCCCGGAAGCCTATGGCCTTTGGGTGGCCAAAGGCCCTGCGAAATAAAGCGTCTGCAGTCGTTTTCGTCTCAGGTTGCGGCCACAAAGCTTCCCGACTTGCCACCGTGCTTTTCCAGCAATTTGCAGTCGGTGATGGTCATGCCGCGGTCCACCGCCTTGCACATGTCGTAAATGGTGAGCAAGGCCACCTGCACGGCGGTGAGGGCTTCCATCTCCACCCCCGTGGGACCCACGGTTTCTACGGTTGCAGTACAAAATACGCTGTCAGCCCCCGTAGCACTTGCGTGAATTACTTCAAATTCAATAGCAACCCGGGTCAACGCCAGCGGGTGGCACAACGGGATCAGGTCGCTGGTTTTTTTGGCCGCCATGATGCCCGCCACACGTGCAATGCCCAGTACATCCCCTTTTTTGGCGGTGCCAGACGCAATCAGCGCCAAGGTGGCGGCCTGCATCTCGATGCGCCCGCCAGCAATGCCGATGCGGTGCGTGGCGGCCTTGGCGGCGACATCCACCATGTGGGCCTGGCCCTGGGCATCAAAATGGGTAAGCTGGCTCATGACCGTGTTCACTTCAAATGGGGTTGACAAAAAATGGGGTAAGCGGCTTCACTGAACCTTTACGCACAGGTGGCATCATACGGGTAAGTCAGCCACGCCCACTCGTGGTCCGGTGCTGGCAGGGTTGATCAACTGGATTTTGACTGCATGCGAAACTTTAAGACAAACAAGCTTCTAGCCCTTGTAAAAAAAGGGCAGCTCGCTATTTTTATCGCAGCAATGTGGATCGGGTTTTCGTTGCCCCTTGGCGCACAACAATCCAACGCACCTGCGGTCAGTTCTGGTTTGCCACAGCTGGGCGACGGCGGTGAAATCACCAGCGGCGCCGAGCGTCGGCTGGGCGACCGCATTGCACGTGAATTGTTTCAGGACCCCGACTTCATTGATGACCCGGTGCTGGTGGACTACGTGCAAAGCATCTGGCAACCCCTGCTGACGGCGGCGCGCCAGCGTGGCGACCTGACACCCGAGCTTGACGAGCATTTTGCCTGGCGCATCTTGCTTGGCAAAGACCGCAGCGTCAACGCCTTTGCGCTGCCTGGCGGTTATATGGGACTGCACCTGGGCTTGATGGCCGTGGTGAGCAGCAAGGACGAGCTTGCTTCGGTACTGGGACACGAACTGAGTCACATCACCCAGCGTCACATTCCACGGCTGATGGCCAAAAACAGCCAGCAAACACCGTGGATGATCGGGGCCATGATTCTGGGTGCGCTGGCGGCCAGCAAGAACGTGGACGCTGGCAACGCACTGATGGTGGGTGGACAAGCGGTTTCCGCACAAAACCAACTGAATTTCTCGCGCGACATGGAACGCGAAGCCGACCGCATGGGCTTTGCGGTGATGACCCAGGCGGGCTTTGATGCCAAGGGTTTCGTCAGCATGTTCGACAAGTTGCAACAGGCCTCGCGCCTGAACGACAGCGGCGCCTATCCCTACTTGCGCACGCACCCGTTGACCACTGAGCGCATTGGGGACATGCAGGCCCGCATGCCATTGGACACCCCACACAACCTCGACATCACACCCACCATGGCGCACGCCATGCTCACGGCCCGGGCCAGGGTGTTGTCCAATCCTGGCGTGGATGCGCTGCGCAGCTGGCAGGCTCAAGCACAAGACACCGGGTTGAGCCAGAAATCGCTGGCGGTCCAGGTGGGGGTCTGGTATGGCGCCGCATTGGCGGCGATTGAACTGCATGACTTTTCCCTGGCACGCAGCGACTTGGCGCAGCTGGATAAATTATCCAAAAACGACCCAGATGCCACCCAACAAGCGCACTGGCTGGCGGTAGAAATTGCGCTGGCCGCACGTGATTTGCCCCCCGCCAAGCTGCTCGATCTCGGTCATTTGGTGGGCGTGAACCAGAACACGACCTCGGCGCTGCGCCGCCCGGCGTTGTTGCTGCAGGCCCAGATCGCCCTGCAAACCGGGCAGGCGCAGACCTTGAGCGCCGTGGCGCAAAAACTGCAAACCTGGGTTGCCACCGATCCCAACGATGCCTTGGCCTGGCAATGGCTGGCCAGCATCACCGCTCTCCAAAACGAACCCCTGCGTTCGCTGCGCGCAGAAGCAGAGTCCCGCATGGCGCACCTGGACTACCAAGGCGCGATAGACAGGTTGAAAAGCGCGCAGGACCGGATGCGCGCCGTCGGCTCCAACCCATCCAGCGCCGACCACATCGATGCCTCGATCATCGATGCCCGCCGCCGCCAGATAGACGCCTTGATCAAAGAACAGGCCAAAGAGCGCCAATAAACCCAGCCGTTGCTGGGCTGGTTAAGGATCAGAGCGAGATGCCGCCCGAGACCTCAATCACCTCGCCGTTGATATAGCTGGCTTCGTCGCTGGCCAGGAAGGCATAGACGTTGGCGATTTCTTCTGGTTGCCCCACGCGGCGCAGGTGCACTTTGGCGGCCAGATCGGCCAGCACTTTCTCGGGCATGGCCGCCACCATGGGTGTGGCAATGAAACCCGGTGCCACCGCATTCACCCGCACCCCCTTGGGACCCAGCTCGCGGCTCCAGGTTTTGGTGAAGCCGATGATGCCGAATTTGGTGGCCGCGTAGTTGGTCTGGCCAAAATTGCCATACAGGCCCACCACTGAGCTGGCGCTCAGAATCACACCACTGCCTTGTCCCACCATGCCATCAACCACCGCCTGGGTGCAATGAAACACACCGCGCAGATTGACATCAATCACCTTGTCAAACTGCTCGATGGTCATTTTTTGCAGCCGTGCATCTTGCGTGATGCCGGCGTTGTTCACAAGCACGTCAATGCGGCCAAATTTTTCTTTCACCTGCGCCACCACAGCATCCACCACGGGGCGCTGGGTCACGTCCATGACAAAACCTTGTGCAGTGGCACCGAGCGCCTGGCACTGGGCCACGGCGTCGTCCACCCCGGCTTGCTTGACATCGCAGACGATGACGATCGCGCCTTCCTTGGCAAATTTGAGTGCGGTTGCCAGGCCAATGCCCTGCGCCGCGCCAGTGATGATGGAAACCTTGTTGGAAAGTCTTGCTGTCATGGTGTGTCCCTTGGGTGATAACTAGATGCCAAATACTGGCTGAAATATTAACCAGCACCGTGGGGCACCACATTGACGCAGGACAAGTGTCAACGCAAGACAAGTGGGCTGAACCACTTCAGCTGCGCGTTGGCTGGCCGGTTCAGGCCCGCCGTACTTCCACCAGACAGTCGTAAAACGTCGGACCGTGCCCCAGATCGGTCAGTTTCTGGCTGGTGAGCTGGTTCACGTTGGTGCCGTCCAGCCCCAGCTTGCGCCACCACACGCCCAGCCCGTTGACCACACCGGGGCGGGCGCGTTCACTCACATCAGCGTGGCAACGGTAACTGCCGCGGTCATTGAACACACGCACCGTGTCGCCCTGGGAGATGCCACGGGTGGCGGCGTCGGTGGGGTGGATTTCAAGCAAGGGTTCGCGCTCGATGTCGCGCAGGCTTTTGACGTTGACAAAGGTCGAATTCAAAAAATTGCGCGCTGGCGGCGAGATCATGGCCAACGGGTAGGCAGTTGACGATTTGAAAGGCTCGTGGTTGGGCACATGGTCGGGCAAGCCATCGAGCCCCTGCTGGGCCAGACGTTCGCTGAAAAACTCGCATTTGCCCGAAGGCGTGGGGAAGTGCCCCTGGGCAAACGGGGCCTCCGGCGTGGAAAGGGTCGCAAAACCCTTGTCCAGCAGCACCTCAAAATCCACCTGCTCACCAAAGGCCTGGCGACACAGGGTTTCGTCGGTCTCTTTGAAGCAAGGTTCATCAAAACCCATGCGCTGCGCCAGCTCTCGAAAAATCTGCGTATTGGTCTTGGCCTGCCCTAGTGGCGCAATCGCCGGTCGGTTCAGCAACACGTCGGTGTGGCCATAACTGCCGTGCACGTCCCAGTGCTCCAGTTGCGTGGTGGCGGGCAGGATGTAGTCGACATGGTCTGCCGTATCGGTCTGAAAATGCTCCAGCACCACGGTGAACAGGTTCTCACGCGCAAAGCCTTGCACCACTTTGGCAGATTCAGGTGCCACCGCCACTGGGTTGCTGTTGTAGACGATGACGGCTTCAATCGCCGGGCCAAACGTGGGGCTGGCCGCGCGCAACAAATCATCGCCAATGGTCACCATGTTGATGACGCGCGACGTGCGTCCGTTCATCAAATCCGGGCGCTGCAGGGCCGCCTTTTGAACCGGAAAAGCACCAGAGCTGGACAGCAACACGCCACCCGAACGCTTGCGCCAAGCACCAATCAGCGCAGGCAAACTGGCAATCAACCGCACCGCATTGGCACCACCGTGTACCCGCTGCATGCCGTAATTCATGCGGATGGCGGCCGAGCCAGCCGGGGTATCCGACACCGCCGACGCAGCGCAAGCCCCGTAGTCCCG
>CAIOAQ010000184.1 GCA_903856025.1 uncultured beta proteobacterium | reverse complement strand
TGTAAACCACGATGCCGTACAGCGTGGCGCGCTCCAACGCGTTCACTTCGGCGGACTTTTTCTCCCAGTGCGGGTCCAGCAGTTGCTTCTTCAACAGGTGCGCCCCCACCTGCTCCAGCCACTGCGGCTCGATGGCGGCAATACCCCGGCCAAACAGGCGTGTGGTTTCCACCAGCTCGGCCGCCACAATCCAGCGGCCCGGTTTTTTGACCAAATGCGCGCCGGGATGCGGGTAGAACTTGATGCTGCGTGCCCCCAAATATTCGCCGTTGGCACCATCGGTTTCCAGTTTGCAGCCAATGTTGCCCAGCAAGCCCGCCAACATCGACAGGTGCAGCTGCTCGTAGCTGGCAGGCTTGGCATTGAGCCGCCATTTGTGCTCGGCCACCACGGTGTGCAGCTGGGAGTAAATGTCGCGCCACTCGCGCACCCGGCGCATGCTGACAAAATTTTGTCGCAGGAGTTGCTCGTATTGGCGGTTCGAGAGCTTGTGTTGGCCCTCCCCGCCTTTGTTGTCACCCAGCCATTTCCACAGCTTCAGGTAACCAGAAAATTCGCTCTTTTCGTCGTCAAACTTGACGTGCGCCTGGTCAGCCTGCTGCTGCGCTTCCATAGGGCGGTCGCGCACGTCCTGCACACTCAAGGCGCTGGCGATCACCAGCACTTCATCGAGCGATTCGCGGCTGCGGGCTTCCAGAATCATGCGGCCGACGCGCGGGTCCAGCGGCAGTTTGGCCAGCTCCGTCCCCATGGAGGTCAGCTCATTGGCATCGTCCACCGCACCCAGTTCGTTGAGCAACTGGTAGCCGTCGGCAATCGCCCGGCCCGAGGGCTTTTCGATGAACGGGAAGTCTTCAACGATGCCCAGGTGCAGCGACTTCATGCGCAAAATCACCCCTGCCAGGCTTGATCGCAGGATTTCAGGGTCAGTGAACTTGGGGCGACCAACGAAGTCTTTCTCGTCATACAGCCGGATGCAAATGCCGTTGGCCACCCGGCCACAACGCCCGGCCCGCTGGTTGGCGGAGCTCTGACTGATGGGTTCGACCAGCAGCTGCTCCACCTTGCTTCTAAAAGAGTAGCGCTTCATGCGCGCTGTGCCAGCGTCAATGACGTATTTGATGCCTGGCACGGTGAGCGATGTTTCGGCCACATTGGTGGCCAGCACGATGCGCCGCCCGGTGTGGCCGTCAAAAATGCGGTCTTGCTCGGCCTGGCTCAAGCGGGCAAACAGCGGCAGCACTTCGGCGTTGCGAAACACTGGCTGGTGGCTCAAGTGGCCGCGCAGGTGGTCAGCGGCCTCGCGGATTTCACGCTCGCCGGGCAGAAATACCAGGATGTCGCCGCTGTTGTGCACGTCGCGCCAAAGCTCGTCCACCGCATCGGCAATCGCGTTGTTCAGGTCGTAGTCACGCGCTTCTTCAAACGGGCGGTAACGCTGCTCCACCGGGAACATGCGCCCGGAAACCATGATGATCGGGGCCGGCCCTTTTCTGGACGAAAAATGTTCCGCAAACCGCTCGGCATCAATGGTGGCCGAAGTCACCACCACTTTCAAATCCGGTCTGCGTGGCAGGATCTGGCGCAGGTAACCCAGCAAAAAATCAATGTTCAGAGAGCGTTCATGCGCCTCGTCGATGATGATCGTGTCATAGGCTTTGAGCAGCGGGTCGGTCTGGGTTTCGGCCAGCAAAATACCGTCCGTCATCAGTTTGACAGAGCTGTCACGGCTTAACCGGTCCTGAAAACGCACCTTGAACCCGACCACATCACCCAAGGTGGTGTGGAGTTCTTCGGCGATGCGTTTGGCCACACTGCTGGCGGCAATCCGGCGCGGCTGGGTGTGGCCAATGAGCTTGCCACGCGGCGCGGGGCGGCCATCGGGCAGGGCTTTCGGGTAATTACACAAACCGCGCCCCAAGGCCAACGCGATTTTGGGCAATTGGGTGGTTTTGCCCGAGCCGGTCTCACCACACACGATGATGACCTGGTGCGCCTGCATGGCCGCCATGATTTCTTCGCGGCGCGCCGAGACGGGCAGGGATTCGGGGAATTCGATGTTCAAGGGGCAGACATTCTCAAAGGTACGGACATGGGGCCGTGATTATCGAGGCTGCGTTTGGGAGCGGCTGACCGGCGGCTTGCCTTCTAAGAAAAATTGGTATCTAGTAGATCGTTTCATTAAAACAAATACATATCAAGCCACACCGAGGTCAAACTTGTTCCAGCGAAACACTACAGGCGAAGCGTTGATCTCTGCGATACCCTTGTGGATGCGTTGTTTC
>CAIOAQ010000183.1 GCA_903856025.1 uncultured beta proteobacterium | reverse complement strand
GGCGTGGGCGTGAAATCGGCGCAGCGCATGGCGTTTCATTTGTTGCAGCACGATCGCCCGGGCGCACAGTCGCTGGCCTATGCCTTGTCCCATGCGGTCCATGAGGTACAGCATTGTGAGCGCTGTCATACGTTCACAGAGTCGGTGGTGTGCGCCACCTGCTTGGACGAGCGCCGTGATTTCAGCAAACTTTGTGTGGTGGAAACCCCGGCCGACCAGTCGGCGCTGGAGCGCACCGGGGCCTACAAGGGCCTTTACTTTGTGTTGATGGGCAAACTCAGCCCGCTGGACGGCATTGGTCCACATGACATTGGTTTGAAAAAATTGTTTGACCGGGCGCTGGACGGCAAGGTGCAAGAAGTGATTCTGGCGACCAACTTCACCGCCGAAGGTGAAGCCACGGCCCATGTGATCGGTGAGGCGCTCAAAGTCCGTGGCTTGCAACTGACCCGGTTGGCGCGCGGCGTACCAGTGGGCAGCGAATTGGAATATGTGGATTTGGGCACCATCGCCCACGCGCTGGTGGATCGGCGCTAATTTTTTACATTCATTTGGAGAGATTGAATGAGCTACCCCCACTTTACCGTGGCTTACTGGTGTGTGCTGATTGCTGCGCTGCTGCCCATAGTGTGTGCCGTCATTGCGAAGTGGGGCATGTTTGGCAAGTCACGGAGCGAGGGTGGCTTTGACAATGACAACCCGCGTGCCTGGCTGGCCCGGCAGACCGATTGGCGAGCGCGCGCCAATGCAGCGCAAGCCAACAGTTTTGAAGCGCTGCCGTTTTTCATCGGTGCGGTCATCATTGCCCACCAGCTGGGGGCGTACCAGACACGGCTGGATATTCTGGCCTTTGTGTACGTGGTGCTGCGCGTGATATTCATCATGCTGTACGTGGCCAACCTGGCCAGTTTGCGCAGCCTGGTGTGGGCGCTGGCGCTGGTGATGAATGTGGCTATTTTGTTTGCCGGCTACCGGTAACCCCCTGGGCTGCGCCTTCCAACAGGGTCGTGGTGGTTGACTGACAGGGCTTATTTTTTTGCGGTGCGGATCGGTTTTTGTGCCCGTTTGCGGCTGGCAACAGCGCTTGATTTACCCCTGACTTTCTTGCCGCTTGAAACTTTGCCTGGCAAGTAGAGCACCACTGCTTGCCCCGATTTGAAGGACGCGGTGGGGCTGACTTTATTCCAGCCCGCAAGGGCGTCGGGGCTGACTGCATAGCGTTTGGCCAAGGTTGTGACGCTGTCTTTTTTACCAGCCTTGACAGTGGTTTTTCTCAGAACTACTTCGGGGGCCAGCGACAGCTGGCCGTTGTCTGCAATATGCGTTGCCACATCGGCATTGATGCTGGCAGAACGGCGTATCAACAGGGTTGAACCGGCCCTGATCAGCATGCGTGCCGGGATATTGTTGACCGCACGCAACTCCGCTTCGGTCATGCCAACACGCGTGGCCGCGTCAGCAGATTTGAGTGTGGTGGGTGCAATCCAGGCCGTCCAACTTGCCAATCGACCGCCCGTATAAGCCTCCAGATTGGCTTGAAACCGTTCGGCGTTGTCCCAGGGCAGCAAAATTTGCGAGCTTCCTGACGCCAGCAGCACCGGCTTGTTGATCGACGGATTCAGGGCTTTGAAGTCCTCAATGCTTACCTCAGCCAGTTTGGCCGCCAGGGTGACATCGATGTCACGCCTGATCTCCACGCTTTGAAAGTACGGGTGATTTGAAATGGCAGGCAAAGTGACCAGGAAGGCATCCGGGTTGGTCACGATGTTCTTGACAGCCTGCAGCTTGGGCACATACAGGCGGGTTTCCATGGGCATGTTCAGTTCAGGATAACTTGTGCCGTGCCCCAATTTTTGTGCTTTGGAGATGGCGCGTTGCACACTGCCTTCGCCCCAGTTGTAGGCTGCCAGCGCCAAATGCCAGTCACCAAACATGCCGTAAAGCTTTTGCAAATAGTCCAACGCGGCGCGGGTCGATTCGATCACGTCGCGGCGGTCGTCGCGAAAGAGGTTTTGCTTGAGTGCAAAGGTTCTACCCGTGGCGGGCATGAATTGCCACATGCCGGCGGCTTTGGCGCTGGAAACCGCCTGCGGGTTGAAGGCACTTTCAATGAAGGGCAGCAGTGCCAATTCACTCGGCATGTTGCGCCGCTCCAGCTCTTCCACGATGTAGAACAGGTATTTGTTGCCCCGCTCCGTCATGCGGGCGATGTAATCCGGGCGGCTGCTGTACCAGAGTTCACGTTCACGCACCACGTCGCTGTCCAGCTCCGGCATGGCGAACCCCCGGCGGATTCGCTCCCAAATATCGGCTGGCGGCTGCAGCGCATGTACCTGATGAGAGCGGAGCGGGTCGCTGGAAAGCGGTTTGAGTCCCCCGGCCGGGTAGACCAAGTTGTCAGAAATGGCCATGTGGCCATCGAGATCGGCAGGCACGTCCAATTTATGCGGGCTGGTGGCGGTGAGAGGCCCCGTTTGGGTTGCGCATCCAGCCAGCCACACTGCGGCTGAAAGCAGCAAAAATCGGACGACATTGTTCAAAATTGATCTTTCCAGGTCCGCAGGGCGGCAAACACGCTGACGGCATCAGCAATGTGGGTCATTCGCTGCTGCACCACATGCGCCACGGACGGCAAATGGGTACGCAAAAAGGGGTTGACGGCTTTCTCAAGCCCAAGGGTTGACGGCAAAGTCGGCTGATTGTTCCGCCGCAATTCTTGCGCACGTTGTTCGTAGCTTATCAAATCCGCATTGTCAGGCTCCACGACCAGGGCAAATCGCAAGCTGCTCAAGGTGTATTCGTGGGCGCAACAAACGCGTGTGGCATCCGGCAGGGCGGCCATCCGCGTCAGCGATGTCAGCATCTGCGCCGGCGTGCCCTCGAACAATCGACCGCAGCCTGCGCTGAACAGCGTGTCGCCACAAAACAGCACAGGGCTTTGTGTGGGCACCTCACAAAAGTAGGCGATGTGTCCTGCCGTATGGCCCGGCACATGCAACACCTGAAAGCTCAAACTCAAGGCAGAGGCGACATCACCCTCATGCAGACGCTGCAACGGCTCGGGCATCGGTTCCAGCGCCGGGCCAAAGACCCGTGCCCCGGTGGCTTGGCGCAGGGCATCAACCCCACCGGTGTGGTCGCCATGATGGTGCGTGACTAGAATCGCCTCCAGTGTCAGATGGTGGCGGGCCAAGGCTTCAAGAACCGGTGTGGCATCGCCAGGGTCCACCACCAACGCCCGACTTTCGTCGTGCAACATCCAGATGTAGTTGTCGTTGAAAGCAGGTATTGGAATTAATTTCATGGGTCGTCAAATTATAGATTTGCATGCATGGCTGGCAACCCCTCCGGGGGCGTACCTGCTGGCCTGGGAGCGTGAACAAATCTCACGTGTGGTGGCTGACGTGTTTGGCTTTCATGCCTTGCAACTGGGCTTGCCGGAACTCGATGCCCTGGCTGCAAACCGCATGCCACATCGCTGGCTGGCGACTGAATTTCCGCATGACCGTGCAGCCATGGTCAGCAACTTCGCAGCCTTGCCTTTTCCGGCTAACAGCCTGGACCTGGTGGTGATGCCACACACCCTGGAGCTGACTGCCGATCCGCATGCAGCTTTGCGCGAGGTGGAACGCGTGCTGGTGCCTGAAGGCCGCGTGGTGATCTGTGGGTTCAACCCCATGAGTCTGTGGGGATTCCGGCAGAAGAGGGCCCACCTTTACCGACGGATGGGTTGGGAGCACATGTTTTTGCCTGAAACCGGCGACTTCATCGGTTATCTGCGCATGCGCGACTGGTTGCGATTGCTGGGCCTGGAGATTGAGCTGGGGGAGTTTGGTTGCTACCGCCCCGCCTTGTCCAGCCTGGGGTTGTTGCAGCGTTTCGCCTGGATGGACTCGGCTGGCTCGCGCTGGTGGCCGATACTCGGCGCTGTTTATTGTTTGGTAGCGGTCAAGCGGGTGCGTGGGGTGACCTTGCTCAACCCGGCCTGGAAAACCACCAAGAGGGTGTCAGGTGCTTCTATTTCGGTAGCGGGTCGCGCAGGTTCTACAAGAGATAGCGCTTGAAATCTTATAAATTGTACGGATGGGGTTGAGTTTTGAATTTGATTGATATTTACACCGATGGTGCCTGCAAAGGCAATCCCGGGCCGGGCGGTTGGGGTGCGTGGCTGAAATCTGCCGATGCACAAAAGGAACTGTACGGTGGCGAATTGGGTACCACCAACAACCGCATGGAAATGATGGCGGTGATTGAAGCGCTGAGTGCCCTCAAGCGTCCATGCAAGGTCACCTTGCATGTGGACAGCCAATACGTGCTCAAGGGCATGACCGAATGGTTGCCTGGCTGGAAGGCGCGCAACTGGAAGACCGCCTCCAAAGAACCTGTGAAAAATGTTGATTTGTGGCAGCGACTGGATGTGTTGGTCAACACCGGTGGCCACCAGATCGAATGGCGCTGGGTGCGTGGCCACAATGGTGACCCTGGCAACGAGCGCGCCGACCAATTGGCCAACCTCGGGGTGGAACAGGCCCTGAAAAATCGCTGAGTCTGGCTCCTACTGCTGGCGATGTCTTCGTTCGTTGTTTTGATGGTGCCGGTGGGGTTCGCTGGCAGTCAGGCCTCAAACTGCGGATGCAGTTGACGGATGCACCGCATCACCATGCCCGCAGCTGCGGTGCGGGTTTCGACCCCCAGCTTGGCAAAAATGCGTTCCAGGTGTTTTTTGACCGTCATGGCGCTGGAACCCAGGATGTCGCCAATGTCGCGGTTGATCTTGCCTTTGACCACCCAGTACAGCACCTCGGCTTCTTTGGGGGTGAGCTTGAAGGTCAGCGCGATGGCTTCAATCACCGCGCCATCCGACACCTCTTGCATGATGATGAGCCAATCGCCTCCACCTTCGGAGTCGCCGATTTGTTGGTGCAGGCGAAACGTCAGGCGTGTGGCACCTTGCTCTGTGGTGAATCGTGGTGGCTCGATGCTGACAGGGCCAAGGGCCACGTGGCGGCGCAGCCAGGTGAGTACCGGAATCGGCGTGGTGGGCGCATCGGTGCCGTAGTAGCGCATCAGCAGGTCTCGCGCCAAGGGGGTTTGCCACATCAGATGGCCGTCGGACACCCGCACGGTGATGCTGGCATAGCCAAAGGCGTCCAGCGCGTTGCGTGCCTGGCGCTTTTCACGCGCACCTTGCAGGTGGACTGCCATGCGGGCCAGCACCTCTTTGGGTTTGATGGGTTTGGTGATGTAGTCCACGCCACCGGCTTCAAGTGCTGCAACCAGGTGTTCGGTTTCAGTCAGCCCCGTCATGAAAATGATCGGAATGTGGGCAGTTTTGGCATCGGCTTTGAGCAGGCGGGCCACTTCAAAGCCGTCCATGCCGGGCATCATGGCGTCAAGCAGCACGATGTCGGGCAGCGCTTGCGCCGCACGTTGCAGGGCAGCTGCACCGCTCAACGCAACCAGCACGGTGTAGCCCGACTCGTCCAGCGCGTCGTGCAGCACGGCCAGGTTGTCGGGTACGTCATCCACGATCAACACCAGATCGCTGTTGGCGCGATCCAGGGTGGTGTTCAGGCTGGCAAGGCGGGCGGTAGGCATGTCAGGCGGGGTCCATCAAGGTTGACTCGACATGAGCGGGTTCAATTCGTCGCGCATGGCATCCAGCTGGAACTGTCTGGCCAGTGACTGCATGTGGGCGACGAATGGCGCGTAGGCTGTGTTGGCTTTCTCCAGGATGTCAAGCTCACTGAGAATGCCACGGTAGTACCCCAGGTTGATCTGTTCGAACAAGCGCTGAATCTGTTTTGGTTGTGGATACGCCAGGGTCGCAGCCGGTGGTGCTATCGCTGTTTTTTCAGCCGGACGGGTGTCAAGCCAGCTGAGTTGAAGGACTTGTTCCAGCCAATCCAGCAGGTCACTGTGGCGAACCGGTTTCAAAATGAAGTCTTCGCTGGGGATGCCAGCCGAGTTGCTCTGTCCGCGTTCAAAGGCATTGGCCGACACGATGGCGATTTTGGGTGACGCGGCGGATTTTCCTACGGGCAGCTCGCGTAGGCGCCTGATGGTCTCCCAGCCGTCAATGCCCGGCATGGCCAGGTCCATCAGGATCACATGGGGCTGGTAAGCGCTGACCAGCAGGTCCAGCGCATCGTGGCCGCTGGCCGCTGTGCGCACTTCAAAGCCAAGGGGTTGGAGTAGGTGAACCAGCAGTTCACGGTCCGCCGCCTCGTTGTCCACCACCAAAATGCGCTTTCTTTCACCCCCATAGCCTTCACGTGGGCGGCGTTGCCAGGCGTGCGCTTGATGTTTGGACACGTCTGATGGCAAGTGGCTGTGCAAAGCCATCTGGACTTCCGGCAAAAACAGCTTGACCCTGAACACCGAGCCGGTTCCTGGTGTGCTGGTGACGGTCATTTCGCCCCCCATCAAGTCCGTCAGCATCTTGGCGATGGTCAAGCCCATACCCGCACCGGCTGTGGCGGCTGCGGCGTGTGGTGTGCGGACAAAGGGCTCAAAAATGCAATCGAGTTCCGCAGAAGTCAACCCGGGGCCACTGTCTTCCACCTCGACAACGGCCATTTCACGGGCGTAGCTCACCCGCATGAGCACCTTGCCTTGCGATGTGAATTTGATCGCATTGCCCAGCAAGTTGATCAAAATCTGGCGCACCCGCTTTTCATCGGCGCGTACCACTTGGGGCAGGTTTCCGGTGACATCGCAGCGAAAAGCCAGTCCTTTGGCCAAGGCTTCCAGTTCAAACAGGCTGGCAATGTCGTCAACCAGGTCT
>CAIOAQ010000182.1 GCA_903856025.1 uncultured beta proteobacterium | reverse complement strand
GTGTCACCGCCTATGCCGCACCGGAACTGGATACTGCCGTCGCAGACTTGGCCCATGGCTGGGCAAAAATCAGTTACAAACTGCCCGACAGCGAGAAAGATGCAGCCTTTCGCAACCTGATTGCAAAATCACGGCAGCTGTCGCAAGACTTTCCTGCGCGGGCCGAACCGATGATCTGGCAAGCCATCATTCTGGCGAGTGCGGCCAAGGCCGAAGGCGGTCTGAGTGCACTTAGCAAGGCCAAGGAAGCACGAGAGCTGTTGCTAGCGGCCGAGAGAATCAACCCAGGCGCACTCAACGGCTCCGTCTACGATTCGCTTGGCAGTCTATACGCCAAAGTGCCGGGTTGGCCGATAGGTTTTGGAGACAAGAAGAAAGCCCGCGAATACCTGGTCAAAGCGTTTACGCTTGACCCTAACGGCATCGACACCAATTTCTTCTACGGTGAATTTCTTGCCGACCAGGGTGAATACGCGAAGGCTTCCGAGCACTTAGTGCGCGCGCTGAACGCTCCCGCACGCGCAGGTCGCGAAGACGCGGATGCGGGTCGACACGATGAAGCGTCTCGACTACTGGCCAGGCTTGGAAAGTGACACGATGCACAGGTTCTCGATCGATGAACTTTCGCATCGATCAACTTCAGAAATATGCGTGAAAGTTGGCTACGGAATTCATCCATCTGACATCTCCCCTCCGAAGTAGTTGCTGGGTTTAGAGTGAGTTTGCGCGCCTTCATGCTCAACTCAGCATGTGCGCGTAATCGCAATCGTTCCTCTGCCAGGCTACTCTGCCGTGCACTCTGTTATCTCGAATATGGCCTTGTATTTGCCATTGCCTGGAGTGGACCCTTCTTTCCCGAGCTCAAGGTAGTGCTCGGAAAGTACTTCGACACGATGGAGGTTGAGTCCACGCGCACGTCCAGGGCGGGGCGGTCACACATGGTTTGTCGCGATAAGGTCGGAGGGCCAAGCAAGTTCTCATTTGACGCCTGAACTCAAAATGCGAGGCTGTAGAACTGCTCGGCGGCGGACATGGGTTGTCCATTGGTGCAGCGCAACTGCCCCTTCTTCACCATATGCATGGTCTCGATACCGGCAATCAGTTTTTGAGCACTACAGAATGACTTGAACCCCAGCATCGGATCGGTGATTCGTTTCACTGCCCGGTGGGCCTGCTCAACAATGTTGTTGAGAAATTTGCATTGACGCAATTCAATGTCAAGGCAGGCGTCGCCATTGACGCTGCGAATGGCAGCAGTATTTGCCCCACTCTTTTCAATGGTTATTTTCTCTGGCAGGCCATGCAGGTTAATTGCGCGTTCCAGATAGCGTCGTGCTGCTGCCAGGTCCCTCTTGGCGGTGAGAAAAAAGTCATCTGTGTCGCCGCTCTTTTCGACTGTACGGTACAGATACTTCCACTGGCCTGCAACTTTGATGTATGTTTCATACATTCGCCAGCTTGTACTCACGGGTCTTTTGCGGCGGCGAAAGGTCGCAGCCATAACTGGCAGAATTTTCAAGGCCCAGCGATGCACGGCAGAGTGGTCAAAAAAGTCGCCGCGCTCCTGCATCATTTCCTCCAAATGGCGAAAACTCAATGGGTAGGCTGCATACCAACGGGCGCACACCAGCGTCACTTCCAGTGGATAGTGCAGTCGCTTGAGCACCTTGCGTAATTCGGAAATCATCACAGTCGCGGTCATATTTTTCATCCCGGCATTCTTTTGCACCGGCGCTTACCGCGACAGAACCGCTTCTCGTCGGTCAGTGTGGTCGCCGACAGTTGCCTGGTTGCAGGCAGCATGACTACCATAGCCATGCTCAAAGGGTGCGATGCCATTGACTGGCTAGAAAGCCTGGGCGAGTCGCATGCCTGGGTAGACAACCAAGGTCAGCGCGGAGGTCATTTGCTCCGCTTGAACCTGATCAGGCGGTGGTGTTAACCTGTGATCCACTTGCCACTGAAGACTGCGTTCCAAGCGACTCTAGCGACTGGAGACTGTAGGTCAGCGTCTGTGCGGGTGTCGATCCAGACTGCAAGTTGCTCTGGGTTGAACTACTGGCACCATGGCGGGCCTGCGCCATCAAGGTTTTCATGCCGGTGACAAAATCCTGCTTGGAGATGCTGCCGGTGCCGTTGGGATCAAGTTTGGCAAATATCGCATCAGCCCCCATGGCTTTGAAGGCATTGGGCATTTTGAGATTCTGAAAGCTTTGTTCGAACTGCGACTGGGTGATCGTCCCGGCTCCGGCGGTGTCGATTTTGCTAAACACGTTGGTCATCTTTTGTGTTGGGGGTGCGCGCATGCTCGCGCCCGACATTGCTTGCGGCAT
The DNA here is from genome assembly GCA_903856025.1 of uncultured beta proteobacterium. Classification (GTDB taxonomy): domain Bacteria; phylum Pseudomonadota; class Gammaproteobacteria; order Burkholderiales; family Burkholderiaceae_C; genus Rhodoferax. The sequence continues at coordinate 1,368 of CAIOAQ010000182.1, read as the reverse complement.
CCCTGCGCCTGACATTCCTGAAATGGGCATGCTCATGGCTATCTCCTCGTGTAATTGTTGCAAATGATTTTGTCGGCAAATTTTGCAGACAACTTGAATCTTGATCAGGCTTGCGCAGTGAGCAAATTACCAACAGCTGCAGAGCTACTGGAAGCTCCATACCCGAGGTTCTGTTGCAATTGCGAGAGCAAGGCTTGCAAAGTTGCGCTGGAGTTTGAGGACGCTGAACCCGATGTACTGGACGATGTTGATCCTGTCTGCGTCAGTTCTCCTTGCAACTGGGAAAAAGCGCTTTGCAAACCAGCAGGTGCCGAGCCGTTGCTGACTTGAGAAATCAACGCTGACAACCCTGCGGAAAAGTCGGCCTTGGGATCAGCGGATGTCGTTGCGGTAGTTGATGTTCCTGAAGTGCTTTCGTTTTTGACCGCCTGGAATAGAGCATGCATGAACTGCCCAATGTCTTTTTTGACATTGCCAGTGCCAGAAGCCGAGCCATCAGAATCTCCATCGCTGTCGACCGACCCGGTGGAAGTTGTTGCGCCTGATGTTGCAGTAACTGCGCTCGCTGCTGTCGTTGCAGTCGACGCGTTTGTTGTGGTTGTGCCGCTGGTTGACTGTGGCACAGATAAACCTAGGCTTTGAAGCGCTTGCATCAAAGCATTTTGCATTTGTCCTCCGCCACCGTGGTGACGGTGAGCTTTGGGAGTACCGCCGCCGTCACCATCGCCATCTGGATCGGAGCTGGCGTTGACAGATGAAGTCGACTGAAGGCCTTGTGTCAAGGGTGTTGGTGCTACATAAATTGATGATGCAATATTGCTGATGCTCACGATCAGTGCTCCTGTGTGGATTGGGTTGGCGCTATTTTGGTATCGACTTAAAACATTTAAGATTCAATGAAAAAGGGGAAATATCTCCCTTTTTACATATCTTTACTGAAACTCTGTTGGCCTGAAAGGTTGTCCCGTTTCGGACCGGAACATCCAAAATTCTGAGCATATTGGGTGATCCACCAATTCGCGCCAAACATGTTCAAGTTGACAGCAGTGTCAACAAAATAGTAAACACATTTACAATAAATGCATGTCGAAATTTGGAAATATTAACAATCGCTTCGGCTTTTTAGTCAACGAAGTGGGCCGCTTGTACGGAAAACGCTTTGACCAGCTATCACGGCAAAAGCTGGGCCTCTCGCGAGCGCAATGCCGCTTAATAAGCATCTTGGCCCGGCACGATGGGGATGATCCGCTGCGGCAAACTGAGCTGGCCGATCGAATGGACCTCAGTACCATGGGTGTGGCATCGCTGTGCAAGCGACTGGAGGCAGGCGGTTGGGTAAAACGTCAGGTCAGTCCGAGTGACAGCCGT
>CAIOAQ010000181.1 GCA_903856025.1 uncultured beta proteobacterium | reverse complement strand
ATGATCTCCTTGACAGGTTCTGAGTTGATGGTCGGCATCCAACGGACGAAATTTCAACCAGAATTCAACTTCAGGTATGCCGCGGCTGCTGACATAGGTTTAACCGAATGTCACGCTCGATACCGGACATTCTGGCAAGTTGCCTTCCCTTCAGCCATTTAGCGCCGAATTTACGGATTGTTGAATAGGCCAATGTCCACATCCCGACGTACGACCAGTTGTCATATTCCATTCATTGGACAAGCCAAATCTTCAATCCACGGCGTCTATATCAATCAAATCTGCAAGATGGCAACTTGGGCCTTAAATTACTTTCGCGTCCTTGCGCAAAGCCTTCAGGCGTGTCTCGATAACCCGGCGCGCAATGATCTGACTGAGTTGCGGTTTAAGTTCTGTGAGCGGAGGCGCCGTGAACGGGCGTGTGTCCTCGAGTTGCAAAACATGCCATCCAGATTCCGAGTGCACCGGTTGTAGTGCGAATTTCCCCTTGCCCAGTTTCAAAACTGTTTCAGCCACGGATGGCTGAACGTTCAGTGGTAGCGTCCAGTCGGCTAACCCACCCTTGTTCTGTGTGGATGCGTCGCGTGAATACTCTTTGGCCAAGACTGCAATTTTGCTGCCCGCTTGCAACTTCTCGATTAAAAGCTTGGCGGTTGACTCGTCGTTTACCAGCAAGTGACGAATCAGGATTTCCTTGTCTCCCAGACGCGCCACCTGAATGGCATATTCAGACTGCAAGTCTGCGTCACTAATGGTGGTTTCACTCAACACCTTTTGCTGCCATGCCTGTGCCAGGATATTTTGGCGAGCCAATTCGACTTGTGCATGCACCACAGTGTCCTTGTCCAAGCCCGCACTTCGGGCCTGCTGCTCCATTAAGGCTAGGTTGACCAACGAGTCGCGTACGCCGCTACGCAATTCCTTACTGTCCGGCGCGCCTCGCGCGATTTGTTCGCGCAGCAACAATTCGGCCAGGACATTGGGCTGCACTTGACCGTTGACTGTGACATAAGGCTTGGCCAAGTTTGCTTTGACTCCATCGTCGGCCGCCGTGGCGCAAAGACAGGTCAAACAACATACTGCTGCGACTGCTTGGTTCAGGAAATTGAATTTCATAGATGCCTATCTGTGTTCATCCAAGAATAGACTGTTCTTGGGTGTTGGCTATGTTACTGTGATTTACGCGGTGTCAAAGGTCACATCACGCACGAATGCAACTTACTGGAAGTCCAATGTACAGCCCAGAAACAGGCGGTCGTAGACTTTATGTTTGCCGCGTTTGCTGACACACAATAATTGAAGTTGCCTCCTCTAGAACGGAAATTACCGCCACGAAAATGAGGTGGCGTCCAGAATTGATATCTGCCACAATTGTTTGACCCAGAGCCACACACTGGCCGGTACATCGTTGGGTACAAGGCGTTTTCACCCTTGACCAATGGGAGGAGTCGATGGATTTCAATAAGAATGTTCGGCGTAAGCCGCTAGCAGTTAGTTACGTCAGACCACGGTTTCCTTGCGCGTTGATTTGCAACGTTTGTGAAAGACAACAAAGTGGCCACAGTTGAACTAGATGCAACCGTGGCAGTTGCTTCATCGGAAATCTCTATCGGCAAATTTCCTGGGCGAACACCTATTACAGTTCGTTCGCAAGCAAGTATCCGAGAAGCACTGGAAGCGATGGACAAATGGTCGGTTGGCTCAATTGTGGTTCTTGATGCATCGACAAGCCGACCGTGCGGAATATTGACATTGCAAGACGTTTTGCGGCGTGTTGCCCTGACTGGTGCGGACATCTCTCAGTCGGTCAATACGGTAATGACTCGGCAGGTCGAAACATTGCTCGAAACGGCGTCGCTTTATGAAGGCTTGCTCTTCATGAGCCAGCGCCGAATTAGGCATGTGCCGGTGGTCAATCCTCAGGGCGAATTAGTCCGTGTAGTTTCCATCAATCAACTCCATGACCCGTTCGGTGGTGCCGTAGATATCGCCATGAACCGGATTGACGAAACGACAAACATTGATCAGTTGGCAAACCATGCCCGACAGGCACGCTCCCTAGGAATCGAACTTTTACGCAAGCATGGAGACTCTGGCATGCTGACTTCTGTGCTGACCGGTCTCAATGACGCGTTATCAAGAAAAATCATTGAACTGGTTGTTTCACAGCTTGGCAATCCACCTGTTCCATGTTGCTGGATTGTGATGGGCTCAGAAGGCAGGTTTGAGCAAACTTTCCATACTGATCAAGATAACGGATTGATATTTAGAGCCAGCAACGCCAAAGAATCGGAGGAGTTGCGTCAATTCTTTTTGCCGATGGCCAGGATGGTCAATGACTACCTTGATCAATGTGGCATCCCACACTGTACGGGTGGCATCATGGCTGGCAATCCAGAATGCTGCCTCTCGTTGGACGAATGGAAGCAGCGTTTCTTTCGTTGGGTTAGAAATCCTGATCCACAAGCTCTGTTGAATGCAACGATCTATTTTGACTACCGCGCTCTTTATGGCGATGACAGCCTAGCACGTGAATTAAGGGAGCACTTGGTTACGCTGGTGACTGATCAGTCAACCTTTCTACGCTTTATGGCAAATAACGCATTGATGGCCACACCCCAAATTGGCGTTTTACGGGACTTCGTTACCGAGGTAACTGAGGGCAGGCGAAAAACGATTGATATGAAGAAGTT
>CAIOAQ010000180.1 GCA_903856025.1 uncultured beta proteobacterium | reverse complement strand
TCCAAACCCGAACACTATTTGGCAAAGGCCCCAACCGGGGACACCCGTGTGAGTCAGGAATTGGCGGTTCTGGCATTGGTCAAGTTGTCGGACACCGACCACGCCCAAGCCGCCAAACTGATGGAAAACCGTTGGGGAAAGCTGCTCGATGCCGGGCAACGTGCCTGGGTTTGGGGTGCGATTGGAAAACAAGCCGCGCGCAAACTCGACCCGGATGCCCTTGACTATTTTGCCAATGCCAGTCCGTCCGACATGTGCGACGAACATTTGATGTGGCGCGCCCGCGCTGCCCTGCGAACAGCCCAATGGCCACGTGTGCTATCCGCCATTGCGGCCATGAGCCCGCAGACCTCGTCCGAGCCGACCTGGGTCTATTGGCGGGCACGCGGCTTGGCGACCGTCAACGACAATCCCGCCGCCAAACAACAGGCACGGGCGCTGCTGCAGAGCATTGCCGGGGTACGCGGTTTTTATGAGTTGCTGGCGCAGGAAGAATTGGGCTTGCCCATCACGCCACCGCCGCAGCCCGCCCCTTTGACCGATGTCGAGAAGGAAGCGGCACGCAACAACCCCGGCCTGCAACGTGCGCTGGCCGCCATCGCCATTGGCCTGCGCAGCGACGGTGTGCGCGAATGGAACTACAGCGTGCGCCTGCACACAGCAGAGGGCATGTCTGACCGCGAGTTGCTGGCCGCCGCCGACCTGGCATGCCAGCAAGAGGTTTGGGATCGTTGTATCAACACCAGTGAACGCACCAAAGGCCAGATCGATCTGACCCAACGCTTTCCCATGCCGCACAAACAAGCCGTGCTTGCCCGTGCCGAGCAAATTGGCATTGATCCCGCCTATGTGTATGGACTGATTCGGCAAGAAAGCCGTTTCATCACTGACGCCCGCTCCGGTGTGGGTGCGTCAGGCCTGATGCAGGTGATGCCCAAAACGGCCCATTGGACCGCCAAAAAAATTGGCCTGACCGGATTCACCACGCAGCAACTGAACGACCGCGACACCAATATCGCCATTGGAACGGGCTACCTGAAACTGGTGTTGGATGACTTTGCCGGATCGATGCCGATGGCCGCTGCCGCCTACAACGCGGGCCCAAGCCGTCCACGGCGCTGGCGCGGCCCAAGCGGCGCACCCGTGATGGAAGCGGCCATTTGGGCCGAGAACGTGCCCTTTAGCGAAACCCGCGACTATGTCAAAAAAGTACTCGCCAACACCACCATTTATGCCGCCATGATCAGCGGCAAGACCCAATCGCTCAAAGCCCGTTTGGGTCAAGTGGGGCCGCGCGATGCAGCGCTGCCCGAAAACAGCGATTTACCCTGACATTTCAAACTCAAGTTGAGAGCCACCTGATGAAACTCTATATCGGCAACAAAAACTACTCATCCTGGTCCATGCGTCCTTGGGTGCTGCTCACCCAAGCCGACATCCCGTTTGAAGAAATCATGGTGCGATTTGATGCTTTCACACCGGATTCACAGTTCAAAGCCGCGCTGAAAGCCGTCTCGCCTACCGGCAAAGTGCCGGTTCTTGTGGATGACGATCTGGTGGTGTGGGACACGTTGGCCATTGCCGAATACCTGGCCGAGCGCTTTCCGGAGTGTGAACTCTGGCCGCACGACCAGGCCGACCGTGCCCGCGCGCGCAGCACCTGCGCAGAAATGCACAGCGGCTTCACCGCCCTGCGCGGGGCCTGTCCGATGAACATCGAAGCCCATCTGCCCGAAGCCGGTGCCTTGATCTGGCGTGACAACCCAGGGGTGCGCGCCGATGTGAACCGTTTGGTTGCCCTGTGGCGTGAATCTCTGGAAAAAAGCGGCGGTCCCCTGCTGTTTGGCAACTTCAGCGTGGCAGACGCCTACTTTGCACCGGTATGCACTCGCCTGCTCACGTACGCTCTGCCCCTACCGGAAGACATCGCCGCGTATGTGCACCGGGTTTGCGGGCTTTCAGGCGTTAAGGCCTGGATGGACCAGGCCCGCGCCGAGCAGGACTTTCTGGACTTTGAAGAGCCCTACCGGCTGCACCGCTGAGATGCAGATTTACCTGGTTGGTGGTGCGGTGCGTGATGCCCTGCTGGGTTTGCCCGTGAAAGACCGCGACTGGGTGGTCGTAGGTGCCACGCCCGAACAAATGCGGGCGCAGGGATGTACGCCGGTGGGCAAAGACTTCCCGGTGTTTTTGCACCCCCACACCCATGAGGAATTCGCGCTGGCCCGTACCGAGCGCAAAACCGGACCGGGCTACCACGGTTTTGCGGTTCATGCGGCACCGGATGTAACCCTGGAAGAAGACCTCTCCAGACGTGATCTCACTATCAATGCCATAGCGTATCCCGCAGATTTCACAAGGGATAGAGGTCAGTTTTATATAAATTCATTGCCACCGCAGGACGGCTGGGCCACCGACGCTGGCTTGGTCGACCCACACGGTGGCCGCGCAGATCTGGCGGCACGCGTGCTGCGCCACGTCAGTCCGGCTTTTCGGGAAGACCCCGTACGCATCCTGCGACTGGCACGTTTTGCCGCACGTTTTGCAGACTTCGCTGTCGCACCCGACACCATGGCGCTGATGTGCGAGATGGTGCAGTCAGGTGAAGTCGATCACCTGGTGGCCGAGCGGGTCTGGCACGAGCTCGCCAAAGGACTGATGGAATCCAAGCCGTCGCGCATGTTTGCCATACTTCGGGACTGCGGCGCGCTGGCCAGACTGTTACCAGAACTTGACCGCCTGTGGGGTGTCGCCCAACGCGCCGATTACCACCCTGAGGTGGACACAGGTGTGCATGTGATGATGGTGCTGGACATGAGCGCCCAGCTTCAAGCGCCGCTGGCCGTGCGCTTTGCCTGCCTGTGCCACGACCTGGGCAAAGGCACCACCCCGGCGGACATCCTGCCACGCCACCTGGGACACGAAGGGCGCAGCGCCCAACTGCTCAACCTGTTGAGTGAACGTCTGCGCGTGCCGGTGGAATGCCGGGAACTGGCTGAAGTCGTGGCCAAAGAGCACAGCAACATCCACCGCAGCCTGGACCTGAACGCATCGGGCGTGATGCGGCTGCTAGAACGCTGCGATGCACTGCGCAAACCCGATCGTTTTAAACAGGTGCTGCTGGCCTGCGAATGTGATGTGCGC
>CAIOAQ010000179.1 GCA_903856025.1 uncultured beta proteobacterium | reverse complement strand
TTCATCACAATGGCCTGCGTTGGACATTCAATTTCACACAGTCCGCAGGCATAACAGGCCTCGGGCAACACGGTGTGCATTTGTTTGATCGCCCCCACGATGGCATCTGACCCGCATTTGCGAATGCAACGTGTGCAGCCAATGCAACGTTCTTCATCGACCCAGGCGACGGTGGGCAATGGGGCCTCGACCCCATCCTGCGTCAGTCGCACGCCAAGCAGGTCGGCCACGCGTTGCGCGGTTGAGGCACCGCCTGGAGGGCAGACATTGGGGGCTGCCCTCCCGTCCGCAATGGCTGCAGCAGCCTGTTTGCAGCCTGCAAAACCGCATTGCGCGCAGTTGGACCCAGGCAGTAGCGCGATCACAGCCTCGGTTCGATCATCTACCGGGGCTGACAAGTAGCGCGCTGCCACACCCAATACCATTCCCAGCACCGTGCCCACTACGCCAAAGGCGGCCACAGCTTGCGTGGACTGAATGATCAAGTTGCTAGCCATCAATGCACCCCCAGTCCGGCAAACCCCATGAACGCCAGCGACAACACGCCAGCGGTGACAAAACCTATAGGCGCGCCTTCAAAGATTTTTGGTACATCGGCTACTGCCAGTCGCTCGCGCAACCCAGCAAAAATTATCAGCACCATGGAAAACCCGATGGATGTGCCAAAGCCACGCAACAGGCTGGACAAAAAGCCGTAACCACCTTGTGCCGTCATCAAGGCCACACCCAACACCGCGCAGTTGGTGGTGATGAGGGGCAAATAGACCCCTAGCGCCTCGTAGAGCGGCGGTGAGATGCGGCGAACAACCATTTCGGTGAACTGCACCACGGCGGCAATCACCAGGATGAAGGTCATCGTGCGCAGATATGCCAGGTCAAGTGGTGCCAGCAGCAGGGTTTCAGCCGCCCATACAAAGCCGTTCGACAGTGTCAGCACAAAGGTGGTGGCCAATGCCATACCGATCGCTGTGTCAATACGCGTCGACGTCCCCATGAACGAGCACAAGCCCAAATACTTGGTCAGCACAATGTTGTTGACAATGGCCGTACTCAGCAACACGAGCAATAAGTCTTGCATCACAAGCTCCCTTGGTGAATCACAGGAATGTTGATGGTCCGTAATACGCCGGCACCAGGTGTGGAACATGACGACGCGGTCAGGGTTGGGGCGCGGCCCAGCACCACTGGCACCAGCGCATCTTTCCAGCGTCGTACCCACACTTTGGCAACAGCGGCCCCCACCAACAAACCAGCAAGTGCGGCCGCAATGGCCATGGCGTCGCCAGCACCTTGCTGGGTGCAGGCCGCAACCAGCATGGTGACCAATGGCAGCGCATAGGCGGTGAGTGAGGCACGGCTCAGCGCGTGACGATCTACACCGATCCGTACAGCTTCACCCAATACCAAGGGTGCTTGGTTGGAACCCATTGCACGTGACACACGCCAGCCTGCAGAGGGTTTGGCGGTACCGCTTCCACAGACGCCGCGCGTGGCACAGCTGCCGCAAGCAGGCGGCTGCTCTGCGGCCAGCCAGACATGGTCGCGGTCAACTGCCACCACACGGGCCAGCCCCTCGATCAAGGCCTCATTGGGTTCGTGCCGCGTGTTCATGACAGCTCACTCACCTGGCCTGCATTGTTGATGCAAATGGCACGGCAACCTGGTTGGGTATGTAGCAATGCCAGCCGTGCTGAGACATTGCTGATGGGGATCAATGCCAGCGCGGTGGACAGTGCGTCGCCTTGGGTGGCCGTAGGGGCCACAACGGTCACGCTCTCAAAAGCGGGTGCGGTGAATCCGGTGTACGGATTGATCAGATGGGTGTACAGACCTGCTGCGTCCAGCATCGTTCCGTAGCCGCCCGACGTAGCGACAGCCTGATCAAACACCGACAGTGTGTGTATCGCTCGACTTGGCTCACGCGGGTCCGCCAAACCAATTTGCCATGCAGATCCATCTGGTTTGGCTGCCACGGCACGGGGCTCGCCCATGTCCACCAGCATGTGGTTAAAGCCGTAGGAGCGAAGCACCGCACTGCAGTGATCCGTAATAAAGCCTTGCCCAACGCCATTGAGCGTGAGGCCCATGCCCGGTTTTGCCAGCGTGACACTGGAGCCTGACAGATGGACACCACGCCAGCCAACCAAGGCCTTGGCCGAGAGCACTTTGCTCGCGGCGGGTGGCTGCGTGTTGCCCCCGACGACAAAATAGTCGTAGTACAAACTCCACAGCGGCTGGATACTGGGGTCAAACACGCCATGTGACACCTCCGCCATGTCGAGGGCGGTGCGTAACAACTCGGTAAATTCCGGTGGTGCGTTGTCCACATGGCCATCGCGGTTGAGCTGTGAGAGCCATGAGTCTGCACGAAACAGGCTGAACATTCCTTCCAATCGGGATACCTCGGCCAGAGTCGCGGTCAAGGCCGCTTGTGCTCTTTGCGTGTCACCGCCGTGGTACAGAACCAGGGAAGCCGGAGCACCCAAAGCCATGCCCTCCCAGCGTAGCGGAGCGGCCTCGGCATTTTGCTGAATTCGCCAGCCAACCAGTGGCAAAACTGCAGCCAACATCAACAAGCGACGACGACCTGTTGTGCCGGACTTGGGTACCGCAGTCACCTCAGTGGTGTGTGGTGCAGGAGTGGAAGAATTACTCATCACAGGTTCATCCTTTAGCGTTTCCGTATCTATTTGCAAAGAGCATGCCAAGCGTTTTGAGCCTAAAAGGGGTGAATGTTGTCGGGTTTGGCGCGGGAGTTCGGTGGATTTGTCGGTTGCCCTACAGGGGGCAGAGCGATCCGTTCAAGCCACCGCCTGGCGTGGCAACGATGACCGCAGGCTGTCCAGCGTCACATGCTGACGGCCGTTCACGTCCTGAAATACCTTGAATACCTTCTCTTGAGCCGGTGTCGATTTGACGAAGTCTGCGTACGCCTTGACCAGTTGTTCCCGGTACAGGGTGTACAGCCCAATTTCATCGGTTTGAGACAACAGCTTTTCCTGGCGGATGTACTGAAAGAAGCGTTTCAGAATGTGCAGTCGACTGACATTGACCACGCTCTGGTCAAATGGCACGCCAAAGTACTGCAAAAAATCTTCTGCTGAGGACAAGGCTTTGAGTTGTTGAAGAAAGGTTTCCATGAGGATCTACTCCAGGGTTGAGGGTTGAAGAGGGGATCGCGTGAAACCTGTCTCCGTGCAGTGGTCATCGCAGGTACCACACGGGACATCGGATGTGGCAAAGCGTTCTGACTGGGCCTGTGTGACGAGTTCCAGGTGCGCGAC
>CAIOAQ010000178.1 GCA_903856025.1 uncultured beta proteobacterium | reverse complement strand
GCCAGTGCCTCCCCACTGACCGGTGGAAATCGCCATTGCCGGGCAATTTCAGCCCCCGCCTGGGTATAGCCAAACCCCAAATTGGACCGCTCGACACGCAAGCGCCTCAACCGCAGCGGGGGACAAGTGGCGTCCAGTGCCACCGCCTCAGGCATCGCCGTGCGCATCAACAATTCGCCCACTGCGTGAATCAGTCCACAGGTGTATGCAGCTTGCTGGTTCAGGCGCAGCAACCCAGCCAAGGAGCGGGCCACGCGGGCGGCATCCAGACTGGCTATCCAAAAAGTATTCAGAGGCAACCCGGGAAATTGGGTGAGCGAGGCCTGACCGACCGCCTGAGCGACCATGCCCTGCACCTGGCTCAGCCGCAGGACCGCCAGTGCTTCAGCCACACTGTGAACCTGGCCAGATAAATTAAAAAAAGATGCATTGGCGGCTTGCAGCACCCGCAAGCCCAACGCCGGATCGGTGCAAATGAGCTGGTTGATGCGGCGCAAATTGGGTTGCGCACTGGCCAATTCGGGCAACAGCAATGCCACCACCCGAGGCACACTGGGCACCACAAAGCGGTGAGTCAGCAGGTCCTTCAGCATCATGGCAATGAAAGCCCCCTATCCTTTAAGTTTTGCAAAAGCAGATGACATGGCTGTAGATTGTGGCGCAATTGCGCTTTGGCGGCCACGCTGTGGCCCACTGGCGGACTGAAAACGGTTGTCACCCGCTTGACGAGCGGGTGCAGCGCCGAGTTTCATGGTCAACGCAATGCGCTTGCGAGCCACATCCACATCAACCACCTGGACTTTCACAATGTCACCGGTTTTGACCACTTCACGCGCATCGTTGACAAACTTGTGGGCCAGTTGGCTCACGTGCACCAATCCGTCCTGATGCACTCCCAGATCCACAAACGCGCCAAAGGCCGCCACGTTGCTCACCGTGCCTTCCAACACCATGCCTTCCTTAAGGTCACGGATATCTTCCACGCCCTCGCTGAAGCGGGCTACTTTGAAGTCACCACGCGGGTCACGACCCGGTTTTTCCAGCTCGCCCAGAATGTCTTTGACGGTGATGACCCCAAATTGCGCATTGGCAAACAACTCAGGACGCAAGGTCTTGAGCATGTCGGCACGCCTCATCAGCTCAGCCACCGGCTTGCCGGTGCGGGCCATGATTTGCTCGACAACCGGGTAGGTTTCCGGGTGCACACCGGTCATGTCCAAGGGGTTGGCACCACCCCGAATACGTAGAAAGCCCGCGCATTGCTCAAACGCCTTCGGACCGAGACCCGTGACCTTGAGCAAGTCCTGCCGACTGCCAAATGCGCCGTTGGCCTCGCGCCAACGCACCAACGCCTTAGCCACGCTGCCAGACAGGCCGGACACGCGGCTCAAAAGTGGCACGCTGGCCATGTTCAGGTCCACGCCAACCGAGTTCACGCAGTCTTCCACCACGGTTTCCAGCGTTTTGGCCAAATCACTTTGATTCACGTCGTGCTGGTATTGCCCCACGCCAATGCTCTTGGGGTCGATCTTGACCAGCTCGGCCAACGGGTCTTGCAGGCGCCTGGCAATACTGGCGGCACCGCGCAGGCTCACGTCCACGTCGGGCATTTCTTGAGAAGCGAACTCGCTGGCAGAATAAACCGATGCACCCGCCTCAGAAACCACTACTTTTTCTATAGCTACATGCGCTTGTTGTTCGAGGGCTAGAGCCCGATTTTTCATTAGCTTAATG
>CAIOAQ010000177.1 GCA_903856025.1 uncultured beta proteobacterium | reverse complement strand
CTGAAACCAACTCACCGCATCAGTGGGCTTGGTGGTATATACCTGTTCCCAATGTTGTTTGCGATCCATTGCTGTATCTCCTAAAAATAATTCTCCCAGTGCCCACTGGCCAGCTTTGCCTGTTTGAATCTGTGGTACAAATGTCTCTTCCTGCCAATAACTGCCGTTCAATTTCTACGCTTTGGGAAAATCCTTGAGGCAGCAGCGTCCCGACGGATTGCTGGTTTCGCATGAGCATAGTCCAGCTTTGGTCTTTGCCACAATGAAATCTTTGGTTTCAGGATTGTGTTGGTAATCTGCTTTGGTGACACCGAAGCAGTAGCAGAGCATACCGTGACCATGCCGCTCTTTCACACCAACACTTGTTCGAAGTTGTGACTTGAGAATAGCGGAGCCGTCATCCCCGAAGTAGACCACCTCGCACTCAGGATCGCTACAGAAAAAATAGCGGTTCGCTGTTGCCTTCCACGCCCAAGCATCATTAATATGGTGTGCAATGGTACGTACTGAAACTTCCGAATACTCGATGCCATTGACTGGGCAGGGGAGCTTGTTCGGTTGTTTGCAACACTGGTCGCTTGGAGAACAGCAATCGCCCACGGTTTACCCCGATAAAAATCGGCATAGGGGGCAGCCATCATAGCTGCGCCCCTGCCACACCACCCGGCATGCGGGTCCGCACCGGGCGGTTCGAGAAGTTGAGGTCATGAGAGGCGGGGTACACCGAGATGATCAAAGTACGCGATGGTCAGCACGGTTTTCAGCACGCCATCGCTGTTACGCCACCAGCAGCGGGAGTTAGCCGCCACCCGTTGCGCCACACCCGGCGATGCGCCGAGCGCACGCAGCTCCCGGTACATCGTCGTTCCGCGTTTCCAGTGCTTAAGCTGGATCGCTCGAAGTCGGTGCCTGAGCCATTCATTCAGACCAAGCCAGATGCGTGGCGTTTGCGCCAACCCGTAATACGCTTTCCAACCCAACAGATAAGGCCGCAAACGCTCGACAACCTCATCCATGCTGCGCCCACCGGAACGCCGCATCAGTTCCCGCATCCGTTGCTTGAACGTCGCCAAGGGTTTGGCGGCGACTTTGCGCTTGATTTCCCCTTTCGGGGCAAACCAGAAGCTATAGCCCAGAAACTTGCGTCCCGCCACACCAGCCACTGCGCTTTTGGTCTCGTTGACCGTCAAACGCAGTTTCGCGTAGCACCGGCGCAGCAGTGCCATTACCCTCTCGCCAGCACGACGACTGCGCACATAGACATTACAGTCGTCTGCGTAGCGCACAAAGCAATGGCCGCGTCGTTCCAGTTCCTTATCTACTTCGTCAAGCAAGACGTTCGCCAGCAGCGGCGACAGGGGCCCGCCTTGCGGTGTGCCCTGATACCTCTCCTGCACCACGCCATCGCTCATGATCCCGCTATTCAGATACGCCCGAATCAACCGGATCACTCCTGTATCTCCAATGCGTTTCTGCAGGCGGTCAATGAGAATGTCGTGATTGACCCGGTCAAAGAATTTCTCCAGATCAACGTCTACCACGATCCGCCGACCGGACTGCACGTACGTCTGGGCGGTCAAGACCGCGTCATGTGCACGCCGCCCCGGCCGAAATCCGTAGCTACGCTCACTAAAAGTAGGGTCGAGAATCGGTTGCAGCACTTGCAGTAGCGCTTGCTGGATCAGCCGATCCGTCACCGTCGGGATGCCAAGCTCGCGCTCGCCACCGTCCGGCTTCGGGATCGTCACCCGTCGTACCGGACTTGGCCGGTACGTCCCCGCAATGAGCTTTTCTCGAATCTCACCCCAATGCAACTTTAGGTATTCCATGGTCTGGCCTATGTCCATTCCATCTACACCCGCCGCTCCCTTGTTCGCTTTGACTCGTTTCATCGCTCTTTGCAGATTCTCCCTCGTCAGAACTTCGAGTAAAAGCCCTGACCCCCGTGCTCTCCGAG
>CAIOAQ010000176.1 GCA_903856025.1 uncultured beta proteobacterium | reverse complement strand
GTCAACTGCATGGACACATTGACTTGACCACCCGTGGCTGGCATGGCCTGAAAATCACCTATGGCTGGAAGAGCGCCCACGTCACTGTATCGAAAATCCACCGAACCTTGCCACTTGGGGGCAATCGCACGGGTCACACTGAATAGCGCTTGCCTGGCCTGGGCAGCAGTACCCATGGCCATGCCCTGCACTTCTGACAGACTGCGCAGTTGCAACAAAGTCCTCAATGACGTGGTTCCAGAGCTGATCAACGCATCACTCAACTGCAATGATGGTGCCTTTCGGTTATCAACCAATACCGTCAACGTCGTGTCAAATGGTCCTTGACCAGACCCTTGTAAGGTCAAGGCATTCAATGCTCGGAAATTCAAGTCGTAGTCCATCTGGGTAAACATGGACATAGATTCGCCAAAATAACGTGCTTCCACCCCCACAGCACGACGATCGGAAATACCTTCCGTGGTTTGATCGACCAAAGAAAGGTTGCCACCCCAACGCTCAAATAATCCATCGCCCTCTAGCATCACACCAGTCAACCGTTGTGACGGCGCAGACACCAACGTGTTAGCCGGCGCGCCCAGCATTGCACTGAATTTGTACTTGCTGGCGACCGGCATGGTCATTGACACCCCATCAAACAATCCGAACAAGGAGCCCCCAACGGCTGATTGGCGACCTACACGCCAATCCACCTTAGCTTGCAGGTTGCGGTAGTCAACATAAGCGGCATTCAGGGAACTTTGAACATGGGAGCTTGCCATGAAATTGTTCGACACCGTATCTCGCAAAACAAGTTTGACATCCGAATTTTCTGACCTGTAGCGCCCGGATACGTCCAAATTGGTAACCAACGCGGATTGATTGTTGCGGCTAAGTGTGTTTTGGTCGATACCAGCCGAGATGTTGACCAATGAATCCGTCTTGGTATTA
This sequence comes from uncultured beta proteobacterium, assembly GCA_903856025.1. Taxonomy (GTDB): domain Bacteria; phylum Pseudomonadota; class Gammaproteobacteria; order Burkholderiales; family Burkholderiaceae_C; genus Rhodoferax. The sequence goes on along the minus strand of CAIOAQ010000176.1, from coordinate 2,352 downwards.
CCGCCATAGTAATACTGCGCGACGCTACCGGTATAGCTAAACTTGGGCTCGACCGTTTTAACAACCCCGGCAGGCACCGTTTTGGCATCGGCAACCACCGTTCCACCCAGTGCCTCAAAGCGCTTTGTTACACCTGGGGCAGCATCGCTTTGCGGATACAGCTTCAGGTAAAGCTGGTATTCGATGATGGCTTTAGCCGGTTGATTCAACCCCTCCCAGGCTTGACCGATCAACTCCTGTGCCACTTGCGATGACGAATTTGGCGGCAGAAGCAAGGCTTTGTTAAGGGCATCTAGCGATTCTTGAAAATGCTGCTCAGACAGAGCCGCACGACCCTGGCTCAAAAGTTCGGCGGCTTTCATGTCCGTCCCTTGTGCAACTTCAGTTGTAATGAATGGTGCAGCGGTGGAAGTTGCAACCTGTTCAGGTGGCGCTCGCACCTCGGCTGGGGTGGGCGTAATAACTGGCGCAATCAGGCTCACAACTCTGGCCATCGGAAAGCGCGCCAATGCACTGAGTTGAACAGCCTGAGCATCAAATTCGGTTTTAAAGTCACCAACCACCAAATCAAGGGTCTTGGCATCGACCGAACCGGAGGGGCGCGTGTAAACGGCGTAATTCTGAAACTGCCCTGGGATATGCGGTACGGCTGATGCGTCTCCAACAGAAGTAGTTTGCAACACCACCGCGAACTGACGTTGCTCTGGTGTTAACGCCATCGCTGGGAGTTCATTTGCCTCCGAGACGGAAGTCACATTTGCGTTCGGAAGTGGAAAGTCCAGGTCAATGGTTTTGGACCCGGGTCCTTGGCGGGCCACCAGTCGCACCTTGTTTGAAAAACGCAAGTTCAAGGTTTTAATTGCAGCCTTTGGAGCAGCCAAGTAACTCAATTCGATGGCCACCCCGCCAGGTACTTGGGCAAGGCGCACGTTGTCCTCAACTACCTGACTCAAAATGCGCTCGTCCGCGGCAATGAGCTGAAAGCTCACTTGCGAAAAGTCAGACGCGTCAAGCGGAGCCTGACGGACGAAGCGTACATTGGCATTAAACGTAATACGCGCCACAGGGTAATCGGTACCCTCAACCCACCGCAGACTCTCTATGGTTTGCGCCCCGACTATTCCTGACCAGATTACAAGGCAAAGGCCTAGGAAAAATCCAGCATAGCTACCCTGGAACGTTTTTCCAAAATATTGATGACAGTAAGAAGTCTTAACCATAGAAAATCCAAGTCATATCAAATCAGGGTCCTACAGGTATCGGTTTAGTGCGCGGCAACGCCCGCATCTGCCGTGGAATGATTTCGCTGTTTGAAGTATGACAGCTAACACACGACAACTTATCTGGCAATGCTTTGTAAGCAGGTGACACATGCAAATATCTCACCGGTTGCCATGCCACACTTTCGTGACAGCTGCCACAGGAACGTGCGCTCATAAAGTGACCTGACGGCTTGCCAGAAGCCGCCATGCCGTTATGGCAAACCAGGCAGGTATTGGGAGCAACACCGTTGTGATCGAACCTGGCGGGTACCCAAGCTGTGGTTCGATGGCAGGTATCGCAGGACATATTCACCATCAAGTGACGAGCAGGCATGCCGGAGGCCCGCTGACCATCATGACACGTTTTGCACTTGCCTGACTCAACGCCTTGGTGGTCAAAATTGGTACCCAACGTTCCCCGACCGGGCTGAATGGCCTGCAGGTTTGGCATCAGCCGACCAAGCTCTGGATTCACTAAAGCGTTGCGCATGATCGGACGCATGAGCGCCTCCATCCCTTTGCCGCTCCCACCCGGTATACCGTGGCAGCCGCTGCTGCCGCAATCGGTACCGGTATGGTGTCCGCTGGGTCGAGTCTTGATAGATACACCGTACCACGTGTATTTGGTTTCATGGCAGCTCATGCACTTCAATGAACTGACTGCAACGTGCGCTGCATTGGTTTTCATTTGGTCAGCCAACACGAAAGACGTGTTCGACAGGTGACACTTTTCGCAAGCAATGCCTGGCACAGGCACGTGCGTTGAGGCAGACGAAGTAGTTGCTGAGCCACCTGCAGCTAATGGCATCGTCTTGGGCTGGTAGGTAATAGGTGGCGGCGAAGTGCAAGCCGCTTGTGTTGCGCAGCCGGCAAACGGACCTGCACCAACACCTGCCGTGTGGCAACTGATACAACCAGAAGCAATACCTGTATGCAAAATCGGCATCGCTGCCAACTTGCCCGAAGCATAGGAATAGTCCCCTGCCACCAAGTGACAGGTAGTACAAGCTGGCACCGATGTCACTATATGACCGGCAGGCTTCCCCGCCGCAGAAAATGCTGTTGTGCTGCTATGGCATTGAGAGCAATC
>CAIOAQ010000175.1 GCA_903856025.1 uncultured beta proteobacterium | reverse complement strand
GAAGACGCAGGAAAACCGGAAGAAGACGCGTCAAAGACGATCTTTAGAAGAAGACGGAGCCGGAAGAAAATACACGTCCACTCCGGCTAAACCTCTGCACGTTCAGCTCGGCGGCCACAGGATGCGCTGGGTGGCTTGCAGCCCGGCGACATCGGGCACCGGATGGGCGGCCTGAACGATCTCAATGTGTTGGCACGGCTGCTGGTAGCCATAACGTGTCACCACCAAACCTTGCAGTGGATGCGGCCAATGGGCTTCAAGCGCCAGGGCCATCGCGGCCGAGGCCTTGCCCGCGCCAACCACGATGGTGCGGCCCTGGGGTGGCGCAGGCAGTTGCGGCGGTAAACACAAGGCCGGTTGGGCAGCGGCCACCGCGGCATGGAACATGTCGCGCAGCAAGGCACGGGGACTGCTTGGTGTAGTGGAGTCGGGCATGGTGCCATTTTGATGCATTCACCGGAACGTTGCGAATGGTTACAACTGAAACGCAATGACTTCATCGTCGGTTAGCAAGCGCACAGCACAATTGCTCCCTATTGCTATAGTGACATCATGAACCAACAACCTAGAACCCATTACGATCCCCTTAGCCGCGCATTTCATTGGTTCACCGCCATCGTCGTGGTCATCACCTTCATTCTTGGGCCCGGTGGCTTTGGTCGGCTCATGCGACAAGGCATCGATCCTGCAACCCACAGTGACATTGTTTGGCACGAATCCCTGGGGATCTTGGTCCTAGTACTGACCGTATTGCGGTTGCTCTGGAACGCCATGCGCCCTGCAACGCCACAATTCGCAATGGCCAAGTGGATGCACACCACTGCAAAGTTGGTAGGCTTCGCTATGTGGACGCTTTTGCTGGCGCTGCCCATCACCGCGCTTTTGGCCTTGGGCAGCGCGTCCCATCCGCTCACCCTGCTGGGCGGTGTACGGGTGGACCACATGCCCTTCATTGCCAACTCAATGACCGCGAAACTGGTGGGTTGGGGAGAGGTGCATCAATTCCTGGGCGACGTCATCATCTGGCTTGCCGGACTGCACGCGGCGGCGGCCATTTACCATCACGTGGTTCTCAAGGATGGTGTGCTCTTGGCCATGTTGCCCCATAGAAAGACCTTTTGAGCGGTTCTCTTCCAATATTCATTTTTTAAGCTGCATTGACTTGACGATGGCTCGACTGGGTAGGGGTTGTTCGCTGAAGGGCGATGGCGGTCCTGCATCTACACGCCGCCCACATGGCACATGGAATGTCGGGTTGACCTTCCTGCTTCTGGCGATGACTGCAGGCACCGCATTTGCCGGCAATGACGCAGACGAAAAATTGTTGGGACTCACGGAGCAGGCGCTGAAAGATGCGCTGCCTTCCGTCGTCAAGCTTGCCAAACCGATTTGGGGTCCGCATCGGGAACGGGGTGCATACGTGCTGAAGAACTCTGTTTTTTACGATCAAAACTTCGACGCCATTTTCTACTTCAAGAATGGGCGCACGGAGCGCATCGAGCAACGGCAAGTTGCTTCGATGTCCAATTGTGATTCCCGCTACGCGTCTTTGAATGCAAAGCTGGATACGGTGTATGGCGTCCCCATTTCGGAGTCCAACTACGGTGACATCCATCAATCCACCGCGTGGCAAACCGAGACGTTCAAAGTTCTTTTTCACAAAATCCAGGACGAAAGTCGTTGTGAATTGTTGGTCGCCTTTATGCCGTTGAGCCCAAAGGATTCATCTGAGCTGTGACAACGGGTGTCCTCTGATATTCCAGTGTTCGCGTCACATCATTGAGACTGCACCTTTGATGCAGCAGATGTCGGATTCAGGCCCGGGCATCACCCCAGCGGAGTGGCGCGGTGTCGTCGCCCCGATAGAGGGTTTCGCCATGGCGGTTGACGCAATAGCTGGGTGACACAATCATTTCAAAGAAATGCATGTCCACCGGGATACGGGTGTATTCAAACAGGATGCTGCGCACCACCTGTGCACCGGTGCGCAAATGGCTGCCGTGCCCAATCCAGGCCGGACCGGTGATGGTCACGCCAGGCTCAATGCGGACATTGGAGCCGATGTACACCGGGCCTTCAATCTTGACCTGATCCCAGGCGACCGAGGTGTTGAGCCCGACCCAGATGCCGGGCTTGATTTGTGTGCCAGGCATGAGCATTTGCGCCACTTCGCCACGCAACACGCGTTGCAACACCGTCCAGTAGTCACTGACACGGCCGATATCGATCCAATTGAAGAAGCGGTCTTGCACATAAAACGGCTTCTTTTGGGCCACCAATTGCGGAAACAGCTGGGAGCCGATGTCATACACCTGGCCGGAGGGCACCAGGTCGAGTACCTCGGGCTCGAACAGGTAAATTCCTGTGCTGGCCAAGGTGGATCTGGCCTCAGATGGTTTGGGCTTTTCCTGAAACGACTCAATGTGCCCGTTCTCACCGGCCACCACAATACCGTAAGACTGCACGTCTTCGGGCGGTACGTTCAGCGCCACCACGCTGGCCAGGGCACCTTTTTGTTTGTGCTCATGCAGGGCAGCAGTGATGTCCAGGTCGATCAGCGCATCGGCGCACAACACCAGCGTGGTTTCGTCAAAGAACCCGCCAAAATCCTGAATGCGGCGCATGCCACCGGCGGATCCCATCGGGCGGGGCAGGATTTCGCCGTGGTCCAAAACACCTTCATAGGAGTAACCCAGTTGCACACCCCAGCGGCTGCCATCGCCAAAATAGTGTTCGATCTTGTGGTGCAGAAATGCCACGTTGACCATGATCTCGGTGATGCCGTGGCGCGCCAGGTG
>CAIOAQ010000174.1 GCA_903856025.1 uncultured beta proteobacterium | reverse complement strand
TGATGATCAGACCAAAACGGGGGCGCATTTCAGGACACTTGTGGAGGGGTGGGATCAGCTTCATTTTTAGGTACCAGGCTGGATGACAACGCAGGGGGTACCTCTGGCACCACGTCTCGCACATGGGCTGGTTTGGCCGACCGCTCCGCACGCAGCGCGTGCAATGCCGCAAGGCAAAAATGCGTGAACCACAAAGACGACATGGCAAATACAAGCGTATAGAGCCAAATCGCGATGGGCACCAACACGACAAAAGCCGCTGCAAGCAACGCACCCGACGCCCAAATCAAACTCGGAGCCGCACCCAAATAACCACAAAACACGCCAATGCCCAACAACGCCATCCGATGTCTGCGAAAGATTTCGGTGCGCTCCTCCCGGCTGGCGTGTTCAGACAGGGCGTCAAAGGCCATCACACGGTAGGTCAACCAGCCCCAGATCAAAGGTGGTACCACCAGTATCAAGGGAGGAATGAGCCACAGTGGCACCGACACCACCAAAGCCACCAGAGCCAGCAGGGTTGACAGCAGTGACCAACCCAACGTGGCCAGCAGGGATCCGCCCCGTCGGCGCTCTAGGTGAAGGAAGCGCTTTTCCGCTACCAACGAGGTCAAGGCAGGCGTCATGAACAAGGACACCATCAGCAAAGAGAGCACCACAATCAGCGGCGTCACCGCAAAAATCACCATCAACGGTGCCAGCACGGTTTTCAGATTGCCCACACCCATCGTCTGAAGCCACGACGAAATACTTTCGATCATCGTGGAGGCTTCCAACCACTGGCGCACCGTTTCCAGCGCGTTGTCCCAGTAAAAATAGCCCAAGCCCAAGGAGATGGCCACCATCAGTATCAGCGGCAGAAATGACAACGCGATCACACGGGGGCGCAAACAATACAGCACCGCACGCCAAAATGAGTCCAAAACAAGTGTCATGCGTCAAGCATACCGCAGGCGGCGGCAGGATCTGGCGACCACACAGCACCGTCAGGCAGACGCGCCTTGAATCGCCGCCAAATCCGCAGTGTTCAGCCAACGCCATTGACCCGGTGCCAAATCATCGGGCAAGCGCAAACCGCCGATTTGTGAGCGATGCAAGACCTCGACCCGGTTGCTGACGGCCGCCACCATGCGCTTGACCTGGTGGTATTTGCCTTCGGTTAGAGTCAGCCGCAAATGGAACTCGCTCACGGCCTCACAGGCCGCCGCGCGCACCGGTTTGGGATCATCGTCCAGCACGACACCGGCAAGCAGTTGACTCACTTGCTTGTCATTCAAGGGATGTTTGACCGTCACCTCATACACCTTGGGCACATGGTGGCGAGGCGAACTCATGCGATGGATGAATTTGCCATCATCGGTGAGCAGCAGCAGGCCGGTGGTGTCCTGGTCCAAGCGCCCAACCGCCTGCACGCCCTGCACCGCCGCTTTTTGCGGCCGCAGGCGCAAGGGCGAAGGCAGCAAGGTGTAAATGCTGGGATAAGTGGAGGGCTTTTGTGAACACTCGGTAGCGGCAGGCTTGTTCAACAAGATATAGGCCTTCTCGGCATACGGCCAGTCCACACCCTGAACCTGAAAACGCAACTCATGCGCTTCAAATTCAGTAGCTGCATCCACACACTTTACGGGGGATAGATGGCTATTTTGTTCATAAACATTGACAAAACCCTGCTGAATCAAACCGGCACAGACCCGGCGCGTGCCAAAGCCCTGGGAATAAAGAATGTCTTGAAGTTGCATGCCGCTAGTATCGCAAAGTGCCAGACCCCGACCAACTATCCCTTCCAGATGGTTGGGCCGACAACTGTCGGCTCAGCATGCCAACAACTTGGCAGCTTCGCGTGCAGCCACCACACCTTCGTCGGTGGGCACCACCCAGACCTCGACGGCACTTGATGCAGCGTGAATCGCCATGACCTTGTCGCCCACCGCCAGGGCATTCAATGCGGGATCGATTTCAACCCCTAGCCAGGACAGGCGCTGCCCGAGGTCCGCGCGCAAGGCCACATCATGCTCGCCAATGCCACCGCTGAAGGCCAATACATCCAAGCCCTGCAAGCAAGACACCAGCGCACCGCTCTCGCGTTGAATCCTGTAAGTGAACATGTCCAGTGCCAACTGGGCGGATGCCGAAGTGTCCGCACGCAGGCGGCGCATATCGGCCGAGATACCTGACACACCCAGCAAGCCACTTTGCTTGTAGAGCAAGGTTTGCAACTGGTCGTGGGTCCAGCCATGTTCCATCAAATACAGCAAGACACCGGTATCCAAAGCGCCCGGTCGGGTCCCCATCATCAGCCCGTCCAGCGCAGAAAAACCCATGGTGGTCACTCGGCTATTGCCCTCGATGGCACCGCACAAACTGGCACCGTTGCCAAGGTGCGCCATCAACACGCGACCCTGGGCGCGGGCGCTTTGCGCCAGCAACACGCCCATGACGTACTGGTAGGAAAGTCCGTGAAATCCGTAACGGCGCAAGCCCAGCTCATACAAGGCCTCAGGCAATGCAAAGCGGTAATCCACTTCCGGCAAACTGGCATGAAAAGCAGTATCGAAACATGCCACCTGGGGTACACCTGCAAACGCCTTGGTAAACGCCTGAATGCCAGCAACATTGTGCGGTTGGTGCAGCGGTGCAAGAGGATTGAGCCCGATCAAATCGGACAACACCGTCTCATCAACGATCACACTGGCGCGGTATTTGGCCCCGCCATGAACCACCCGGTGCGCCACCGCTTGCAGATCAGGTGTACCCGGCAGGGATGCCAGCAACTCACGCAGACACGTCAACGCTTGCGCAAACACATGATCCACACCCAGCTCCAGACGTTTCTTATGGTCCACACCTTGAAAATTCCAGCGCATTTCAGGTGTGCCGCCGGGCTCCAGGCCTTCGATGCAACCACCCAAAATTTGCGGTTGAACCTCTGCTTTGGACAGTGGGTAGAGGGAAAATTTGAGCGAGGATGATCCCGCATTGACAGACAAAATGGCCATGAAATATCACTCTATAAGATTGAACGTGGACGATCACGTCGGTTGTTGTGTGCCACCAGCAGTGACAACAAGGCAGAAGCCACACGGTTGGACGGGCCATCCGCACGGCTGGTCAAAGCGATCGGCACACGTGCGCCCAGCACAATGCCTGAACCACTGGCACCTGCCAGGTATTCAAGCTGCTTGGCCAGCATGTTGCCACTTTCCAGGTCAGGCACCGCCATGATGTCGGCATGCCCCGCGACTTCGGATTCAATATGTTTGATCTGAGCGGCGTGCATCGAAATGGCGTTGTCAAACGCCAGCGGACCGTCCAGCACACCACCCGTGATCTGACCCCGGTCGGCCATCTTGCACAAGGCCGCAGCATCCAGCGTTGACGGGATGTTGGGGTTCACCGTTTCCACCGCAGACAAAATCGCCACCTTGGGAACAGCCACCCCCATGACGCGTGCAAAGTCGATGGCGTTCTGAATGATGTCCACCTTTTCTTGCAAGCTGGGCCGAATGTTCAATGCGGCGTCCGTGATCAGCAAAGGCTTGTGGTACAGCGGGATGTCGAAACGAAACACATGCGACATGCGCCTGCCCGTGCGCAAAGCGGGCTTAGACAGAATAGCCCGAATCAGCTCGTCGGTGTGCAAGCTGCCCTTCATGACCATCTCGACTTCCCAATTCGCAGCCATGTCGGCCGCTTTTTCAGCGGCCGCGTGGCTGTGAGGCTGGTGGATGACCTCGATACCGGTCAAATCAATGCCGGCTTCAGAAGCCATGCTGCGGATGCGCAGCTCCGGGCCAATCAAAACCGGCACGATCAAGCCAAACCGTGCCGCGTCCATGGCACCGCTGAGTGAGCCTTCATCGCAAGGATGCACCACCGCGCAGCGCACAGCTTCAAGCTGCTCGCCCATGGCCATCAAGTCACGGAAACGTGCTTGGGGATCAAACAACTGGATTTGCGGCGCCTGCACACGAGGCAAGCGGACTTTGGTGGTCGGCGCGAGCACTTTAGCGACACCGCTGAGAACACGTTCGCCACGTTGGTTGAGCACTTGGCAATCGAGTTCCAAGCTCTTGTCAACGGTGTTCATGCCCGTCACAGTCACCGTGACAGTCAGCGTATCACCGATGCGAACAGGCTTGATAAAGTGCAATGCCTGATCCTTGTAAATCGTGCCGGGACCGGGGAACTGCGTGCCCAGCAAGGCAGAAATCAGGGCACCGCTCCACATGCCGTGGGCAATCACACCATGAAACAGGGTGTCGTTGGCATACTTGGGATTCAGGTGCGCCGGATTGGTATCGCCAGAAACAGCGGCAAACGCAGAAATATCCTCAACTGAAAGCGTGCGCAACAACCGCGCGCTTTGACCTATCTTGATCTCGAAAAACGTGTGGTTTTCAATCAGTTCTGCTTCAAGTTGAGCGTTCATAGAGGTTCAGGTTCAAAAAATAGTACTGCACCAAGCCGTCCATCCAAATTCAGATGTTTTCAACCTGCAATTCTCAGGTGAGGAATTTTAGGGTAAACCCTAGCATGACTAGACCAACTAGATACAGCGACCTAAAAGGGTCACCGCAGCATCAGTTGCGCGATAGACCGATGCCCTACAAGCTTACAAAATCATCATAAAAAAACCCGCCGAAGCGGGTTCTTCTGATTCGCCACCGAGGCGGCAAAAACAGTCCAATTAATTGGCGCGTGTACCCACCACTTCAATCTCAACGCGGCGGTTCTTGGTGCGACCTTCTTTGGTCTTGTTGTCAGCAATAGGCTGAGACTCGCCCTTGCCTTCGGTGTACACACGGTTCTTTTCGATGCCCTTGGACACCAAATAGGCCTTGACGGCTTCAGAACGTTTCACCGACAGTTTTTGGTTGTAAGTGTCAGTGCCCACGGAGTCGGTGTGACCCACGGCAATCACAACTTCAAGGTTGATGCCCTTGACCTTGCCAACCAAATCGTCAAGCTTGGCTTTGCCTTCGGCTTTGAGGACTGCCTTGTCAAAATCAAAGAATGCGTCAGCGGCGTAAGTCACCTTGGCTGCTGCGACGGGTGCTGGTACGACAACGGGCGCTGGTGCCGGAGCGACAACCGGGGCTGGAGCAGGTGCAACAACGGGCGCTGGAGCAGGTTCAGCCTTGGGAGCGGCCACGATTGCACCATCGCAACCAACTGCAGCAGTTGCGGGTGTCCAGTTGGCATCGCGCCAGCACAGTTCATTGGTACCGTTCTTCCAAACGGTGCCATCTGCCGCACGCCAGTTGTCGATGGACTGCGCACCAGCTGCAGTTGCAAACGCTGCCGTAGCAATCAACATTGCCACAATATTCAATTTCTTCATGGGTTCTCCTTCAGGGAAAAATCCGCAGCCCCGCTGCGTCGGTAAAACTGACGCCCAAGATGCCTATCACTTCGGGCGTTCCGACGATTGTGCCACAGGCACCATTTTTGTAACACTCCATTAATGGACCATTAGCGCGCCGCCGATTTCAAAGCGTAAATTAATTGCCCTTGACGTTGCGAACTAGCCACATAGGGACAGCTTAAAATGGCTCACTAACTCCAATCTTGATTCAACTCAAGCTGCCCCCATGACCCAGTTCGCCAAAGAAACTCTGCCCACCAGCCTTGCCGAGGAAATGCGCCGCAGCTACCTGGACTACGCCATGAGCGTGATCGTGGGACGGGCTCTGCCCGATGCGCGAGACGGCCTGAAGCCGGTGCACCGGCGCGTGCTGTTCGCCATGCACGAGCTCAACAACGACTGGAACAAAGCTTACAAAAAATCTGCGCGGATTGTGGGCGACGTGATCGGCAAGTACCATCCGCACGGTGACCAATCGGTGTACGACACCATTGTTCGCATGGCGCAGAATTTTTCCATGCGCCACATGCTGGTCGATGGTCAGGGCAATTTCGGATCGGTCGATGGTGACAACGCTGCGGCCATGCGGTACACCGAAATCCGCCTGTCCAAGATCGCTCACGAACTGCTGGCTGATCTGGACAAGGAAACCGTGGACTTCGGTCCCAACTACGACGGCTCTGAAAAGGAACCGCTGGTATTGCCTACCCGTCTGCCCAATCTGCTGGTGAATGGCTCGGGCGGCATTGCGGTGGGCATGGCCACCAACATTCCGCCGCACAACCTGAATGAAGTGGTCGATGCCTGTATGCACCTGCTTCGCCACCCCGAAGCCTCCATCGATGAACTGATGGAGATCATCCCGGCACCGGATTTCCCCACTGCAGGCATCATCTACGGCATCAACGGGGTCAAGGACGGCTACCGCACCGGTCGTGGCCGGGTGGTGATGCGGGCCAAGTGCCATTTTGAAGACATTGACAAAGGCCAGCGCCAGTCGATCATCGTCGACGAGCTGCCCTACCAGGTCAACAAAAAAACCTTGCAAGAGCGCATGGCCGAGCTGGTCCACGAGAAAAAAATCGAAGGCATCAGCCACATTCAGGACGAGTCTGATAAATCCGGCATGCGCCTGGTGATTGAGCTCAAACGTGGCGAAGTCCCCGAAGTTGTCCTCAATAACCTGTACAAGCAAACGCAACTGCAAGACACCTTTGGCATGAACATGGTGGCCTTGATCAACGGCCAACCCAAGCTCTGCAACCTGAAGGACCTGATCGAGGTCTTCCTGCAGCACCGCCGCGAAGTGGTGACCCGGCGCACCGTGTTCAACCTGCGCAAGGCACGCGAACGTGGTCATGTGCTGGAAGGCCTGGCCGTGGCTTTGGCCAATATTGACGAATTCATCCGCATCATCCGCGAATCACCCACACCGCCAGTCGCCAAAACCGAATTGATGAACCGCCCCTGGGACAGCAAACTGGTGCGCGAAATGCTCACCCGCACCCGCGCCGATGGCGGTGTGGTCAATGCCGACGACTACCGCCCCAACGGGCTGGAGATGCAATACGGCATGGGCAAAGATGGCTTGTACCGCCTGTCTGACACGCAAGCGCAAGAAATTTTGCAGATGCGCCTGCAACGCCTGACCGGCCTGGAGCAGGACAAGATTGTTGCGGAATACAAAGAGGTGATGGCCGAAATCGACGACTTGCTGGACATCTTGGCACGCCCGGAGCGCGTGTCCACCATCATTGGCGACGAACTCACTGCCATCAAGACCGAGTTTGGCCAGACCAAGCTGGGTGCGCGCCGCTCGCTGGTAGAGCATTCGTCGTTCGATTTATCCACCGAAGACCTGATCACCCCCACCGACATGGTGGTCACCCTGAGTCATAGCGGCTACATCAAGAGCCAACCTTTGAGTGAATACCGGGCCCAAAAACGCGGGGGCCGGGGCAATCAAGCCACAGCCACCAAAGAAGACGACTGGGTAGACCAGCTGTTCAT
>CAIOAQ010000173.1 GCA_903856025.1 uncultured beta proteobacterium | reverse complement strand
GTTGCGTGCCAAAACCTTTGATCCGGCCATGCCAGCGGTAACCGTAGACATTGATGAAGCGTACCAGGTCACCCAGTGTCAACAGACCGACATTGCGCAAACAAGTGACCACAGGTCGGGCAAACCAGGAGTCCAGTCGATCCGTGGCAGCAGGCGTCACCGACAACACCGTGGCCAGGTGGTTGAGCGCCATGACCCTCTCATGAGCTGGATCCTTCAACCCATCAGCGGCATCTATGGCATCGGCGTTGTCCAGTCCAAAGTGGGCCTTGTATTCAACGACCAGATCGGCCTGGCTCCAGGCATCGGGGTCCATGCCCTCAAGCTCCACCCACTCTTCAAGACTGGGCAGCACGACCGCCGACTTGACCGGTGCATCGCTGCGAAGAAGGTCAAGGAGGTGGGTGATCTTGGAGGCATCAGGCAGACTGGCATCCAGATGACGACCGGCTTCGATGATTCTTTTGAGCAGGGCATCGCGGCGGTTCTGGATGTAGCGTAAATCGGTGGTGGTCTCGCTCCAAGCCAGGTAACGGTTGAATGCATCACGGATGTCCAAACCCAACAGGCTGGAGCGCACAAATGCGAAATGGTGCACGCCAAGGGCACGAGCATCCTGGACCACCACAGCTTTCGAGCCCAGCGGGCGGCCGCGTTTACGGGGGGCTGCGCTGTGGAAAAGTGGGGTATGTGTGCTTGGCATGGTGATTTATGCCGTTGGATCTTGAATGGCCATGAGCCGATTCAAAGTTTCCAGATTCTGAGCGCAGCGGTTTCTGAAGACCTGGCTGATACGGCTATCTCGGGCTGCTGCCTGCCAAAACGCTTGGGCCGCCATGCTGGCCTGCTTCCAGGCCAATGCCTGCGCGGGCATGGGCAACTCCGGGGCGAATGCGATGTTGGGTATTTCACCTCCTTGCAAAGGAGCAAACATCATGGGGAGCATGTCGTAGACAGGTGCCACTTGCATCATGGGTGTTGGCACAAAGCTCAAATTGCCGCGGTGCATGTCCGAATTACCAATCAGGCGGCCAAACCACCAAATGACCTGGACCTGGAATACCGAATCAGGGGTGAGCCAGCCTTGGGCCTGCATCATCGCTGCTGCATCTGGCCAATCCCGACTGGTGGCGTTTAACAAGGCCGCTTCAATGGTTTCCAAACTGCACAGGGGACTGCGACCAAACAAACCGTGTCGGTCAAATCGCTCCACCTCGATGAAGGTGCGCCCTTGCATTTGCAAGATGCGACTGCTTGCGCAGGCAATTTTTCCGGCAGTGTGCAAAGCTTGCAAGGCCAAATGCTCGCATACCAAGAGGTCTGCCCAACGCTGAACGGTATCGGACTGATCAGGTGCGGTGTATTTGACAATGACGTGCTCAGTGCTTGCACCGGCAAGCCGTCGCATGGCGGTGAACTTGGGGAACTCTCCTGCTGCACTGGAGCCTGGGACGCCTCGTGCACTGGCCTGATTGGCCAATGTCGTGTAACCGGTTTCAATCTCGGCATCGTCCAGGACAGTTGGTACTGCCGCTTTCGCCTGCAACCAGCGTTGCAATGCCACATCCCCCAAGATGAGATTGCCGGTGGTATCCACCCCACGCTGCAGGAGTACATGCACCACAGCGTCGTCATCCCAGTCTTTGGGATTTGGAGGGACGTTCAATGATGCCGACTCCGCAAAGGCGAATTGGCGTCCCAGAAAACCTTGTGGACGCATGTCTTGCAGGGGATAAGGCAAACCGTCTGGCCATACGCCTTGGGCAAATTCCTTGTCGACAGCCCAGCCCATTGCGGCCACATCCAACAGAGTTCCAGCCGGTTCCGTCAAATTCAACTCACCCACCTGCGTTGCCTGGCCTTGTCGATCAACTGCATAAACGGGCAAATCGGCGCTTGTACCTCGCAACGGACGACGCAGAAAGTACCGGGTGCTTGAGGTTTTTCCGATGCGTATGACATCCGAGCGTGCATCACGCAGGATACGCACCATGGTGGCAGGACTGACCTTGGCCAAGGTGGCGAGTTGCACCGAACGCACACCCGGATTGCGGCGCAGTAGCGTGGGCAGCAGATCTCTGGCAGTTTCGATTCGTGGACGCATGTTTTGATTTAAGATAATCCACGTCTATTTTAATAAAACATAGCTATTAGTCAATACAAATACCAATGCAAACATGTTCATTACTCAATTTATTTTGATTTAAGATTATCGGAACATACTACGGATTTATTGGCGGCTTTTAAGAAGTGCGAGGCACAATCGATCGTCCTGCTCTGCAGGATGCCTCCCGCGCCCCCGCTCCATGCCCACCGTAACGATGCCTTCGCTGCTACTGCTTTTTAAACTCACGCTGACCCCGGCCTTCATTGCCATGGCCTCTTTGGCGCAGCGTCGTTGGGGCGGAGCCATGGGCGGACTCATTGCGGGGCTACCACTCACATCAGGCCCGGTGTCGGTGTTCTTGGCGGTTGAATACGGCTCTACCTTTGCCTCTCATGCCGCTGCAGCAACCATTTTTGGCACCATCGCCATGTCAGCTTTTTG
>CAIOAQ010000172.1 GCA_903856025.1 uncultured beta proteobacterium | reverse complement strand
GAGGTATTTGACCGGGATACGAAGTTGCTTGACATCCGGTATCTCACCGTTGGTTCCCATGTGGCCTGCGTTCGCGGCTGCGCTGATGGGCGACAGCGGCGGCACATACCAAACCATCGGAAGCGTGCGGTACTCCGGATGCAGCGGCAGTGCCACCTTCCATTGAACGGCCATCTTGTAGACCGGGCTGTTGCGCGCGGCTTCCATCCATTTGTCCGGAATACCGTCAAGACGTGCTTGCTCGATGACCTTGGGGTCGTTCGGGTCAAGAAAAAGGTTCAGCTGCGCCTCATACAGGTCACGGTCATGCTCCACGCTGGCGGCCTCCTGAATGCGGTCTGCGTCATACAGCAACACGCCCAGGTAACGAATGCGCCCGACGCAGGTTTCGCTGCACACCGTAGGCTGACCGGCTTCAATGCGCGGGTAGCAGAAAATGCATTTTTCGGCCTTGCCACTCTTCCAGTTGTAGTAAATTTTCTTGTACGGGCAGCCGCTGATGCACATGCGCCAGCCACGGCATTTGTCCTGGTCAATCAGCACAATGCCGTCTTCCTCGCGTTTGTAGATCGAACCTGAAGGGCACGATGCCACACACGCCGGGTTCAGGCAGTGTTCACACAGGCGCGGCAGGTACATCATGAAGGTGTTTTCGAACTGGCCGTAGATGTCCTTCTGGATATCGTCAAAGTTCTTGTCTTTGCTGCGCTTGGAAAACTCGCCGCCCAGGATTTCTTCCCAGTTGGGACCCCAGACAATTTTTTCCATGCGTTTGCCGGTGATCAGGCTGCGTGGGCGGGCCGTGGGGGCGGCTTTGGACTCGGGCGCGGACTGCAGGTGCGCATAGTCAAAGGTGAAGGGCTCGTAATAGTCGTCAATTTGCGGCAAGTTGGGGTTGGCGAAGATTTTCATCAACAGCTTCCACCTGGCACCTTGGCGCGGCTCAATCTTGCCGTTGGCCTTGCGAATCCAGCCACCGTTCCATTTGTCCTGATTTTCCCATTCTTTGGGGTAGCCGATGCCGGGTTTGGTCTCGACGTTGTTGAACCAGGCGTATTCCATGCCAGGGCGGTTGGTCCAGACGTTTTTGCATGTGACCGAACAAGTGTGGCAACCAATGCACTTGTCCAGGTTCAGCACCATGCCAATTTGGGCGCGAATTTTCATAAGATATCTCCGTGGGGCACTTGGGGGCAAGCGTTAGTCCAAAAGTTTGAATGATTTGAGCCTCTAGCCCTTATCCATAATGCGTTAGCAGCTATTGAATCAATAGTGCTTTGCAGCAGGGTGAGGGCTGACCACTCAGGCATGAGTGGTCACCGATTCGGCAGACGACGCCTCATCGTCGAGCCAGTCCACCTTGGCCATCTTGCGCACCACCACAAACTCGTCGCGGTTGGTGCCGATGGTTCCGTAGTAGTTGAAGCCGTAGCTGAACTGGGCGTAGCCACCAATCATGTGGGTCGGTTTAAGCACAATCCGCGTCACCGAGTTGTGAATCCCGCCGCGCATGCCGGTGATTTCAGAGCCTGGGGTGTTGATGATCTTCTCTTGCGAGTGGTACATCAGCGTCATGCCCGGATTGACCCGCTGGCTGACCACGGCGCGGGCCGCAATCGCACCGTTGATGTTGAAGACCTCAATCCAGTCGTTGTCCTCAATCCCGGCGCTCTTGGCATCGTCTTCGCTGAGCCAGACCACACTGCCGCCACGGTTCAAGGTGAGCATCATCAGGTTGTCACTGTAGGTGGAGTGAATGCCCCACTTCTGGTGCGGCGTGATGAAGTTCAGCGCAATTTCCTTGTTGCCGTTGGGTTTGATGTTGTGAATGCCAGCGGTGGTTTTCAGGTCCACCGGTGGGCGGTAGCTGCTGAAGCCTTCGCCAAACGCCGTCATCCACGGGTGATCCATGTAAAACTGTTGACGCCCCGTCAGGGTGCGCCATGGAATCATCTCGTGCACGTTGGTGTAGCCTGCGTTGTAAGACACGGTCTCAGACTCGATGCCGCTCCAGGTCGGACTGGAGATGATCTTGCGCGGTTGCGCCTGAATATCGCGGAAACGGATCTTTTCGTCTTCGCGGTGAATCGCCAGATGGGTGTGGTCCAGCCCGGTTTGTTTGCCCAGTGCCTCCCATGCCTTCACCGCCACATGGCCGTTGGTTTCGGGAGCCAGTTGCAGCACCACCTCGCAGGCATCAATGTCGGTCTCGATTTTTGGCATGCCGCAGGTCACGCCCGCTGCGGTGGTCAGGCCATTGAGCTCGCCCAACTGGGTGACTTCAATTTTGGTGTCCCAAGCGATGCCCTTGCCACCATTGCCGACCTTGTTCATCAGGGGACCAAGCGCCGTGAACCGCTTGTACACGTTAGGGTAATCACGTTCAACCACCACCATGTTGGGGGCCGTTTTACCGGGAATCAGGTCGATCTCGCCACGTTTCCAGTCTTGCACGCCAAACGGTTGTGCCAGCTCGGCCGGAGAGTCGTGCATCAGCGGTGACAACACCATTTCGCGTTCCACACCCAGGTGGCCGACGCAGACCTCGCTGAACTTCTTGGCAAAGCCTTTGTAAATGTCCCAGTCGCTGCGTGATTGCCAGGCCGGGTCCACCGCCGTGCTCAAAGGGTGAATGAAGGGGTGCATGTCGCTGGTATTGAGGTCGTTTTTCTCGTACCAGGTGGCAGTGGGCAAGACGATGTCGGAATACAGACACGTCGTGCTCATACGGAAGTCCAGCGTGACCAGCAAGTCCAGCTTGCCTTCAGGCGCTTTGTCATGCCAGACCACTTCTTCAGGTTTGGCCTCGTCTTGGCCCAAATCTTTGCCCTGCACACCGTTGCTGGTGCCCAGCAGGTGCTTCAGAAAGTATTCATGGCCTTTGCCGCTGGATCCCAGAATGTTGGAGCGCCAGACAAACATGTTGCGCGGCCAGTTGTTCTGGTGGTCGGGGTCTTCACAGCTCATCGCCAAGGATCCGTCTTTCAGGCTTTGAACCACGTAGTCCTTCGGGTCCATGTGGGCCGCGGCTGCGTCTTTGACCACCTGCAACGGGTTGGTTTTGAGCTGGGGTGCTGAAGGCAACCAGCCCATGCGTTCGGCGCGCACGTTGTAATCGATCATGCTGCCGCCAAATTTGGACTTATCGGCAAGTGGTGACAAGACCTCATCGACACCGAGCTTTTCGTAGCGCCACTGGTCGGTATGGGCATAGAAGAAGCTGGTGGAGTTCATCTGCCGGGGCGGGCGAATCCAGTCCAGCGCAAAGGCCAGCGCGGTCCACCCGGTTTGCGGACGCAGCTTTTCCTGTCCCACGTAGTGCGCCCAACCGCCACCGCTTTGGCCAATACAGCCGCACATCATCAGCATGTTGATGACACCGCGGTAGTTCATGTCGGCGTGGTACCAGTGGTTCATGGCCGCGCCAATGATCACCATCGATTTTCCATGGGTCTTGTCGGCGTTGTCGGCAAACTGGCGCGCCACGGTGATGAGCTGCTCACGCGGCGTGCCGGTGATGCGCTCTTGCCATGCGGGCGTGTAGGGCGTGTTGTCGTCGAAATCTTTGGCTGCGAGTTCACCGGGCAGACCACGGGCCACGCCATAGTTGGCCACTTGCAGGTCAAACACGGTGGCCACCAGCGCTTCGCGTTTTTCACCGTCTTTACCCAGCGAGATGGTTTGGACCGGCACGGTGCGCACCAACACATTGTTGGCCGCTGCGCCCGTCGCATTGTTGGGAAAGTTCTCGCTGACGATGCCGCCAAAGTACGGGAAACCGACCTTGGCCGTTTGCGTGCTGGCGTTTTGGCCTTCCATCACCGTCAGTTTGAGCTTGACATCGTTGCCATTGCGGGCTTCCTTGGCTTGCAGGTTCCATTGGCCTTCGTCGGCGCGACCGTCTGGTCCCCAACGAAAACCGATGGCGCCATGGGGCAACACCACTTTGCCGTCTTCATTGAACGCGACAGTTTTCCACTCGGGGTTGTTTGCGGCACCCAGCTTGCCATTGAAGTCGG
>CAIOAQ010000171.1 GCA_903856025.1 uncultured beta proteobacterium | reverse complement strand
TGGCTGGTCAACTTCGAGCGTCCCTTTGAACAGGTTCACATCGCCAATGAATCCAGCGACAAACAGACAATTTGGAGTCTCGTAAATTTCACCTGGGCGACCGACCTGCAAGAACCGACCTTCTTGCATCACTGCAATACGGTCAGCCATGATCATGGCCTCTTCTTGGTCGTGCGTCACCAGCACACAGGTCACCCCCACCTTTTTAATGATATTGACCAGTTCGAACTGGGTTTGCTCGCGCAGTTTGCGATCCAGTGCGCCTAATGGTTCATCAAGCAACAGCAACTTGGGACTTTTAGCCAGGCAACGTGCCAGAGCTACCCGCTGCTGCTGACCGCCAGAAAGTTGGTGCGGCTTGCGTTTCGCGTAGGGCTTGAGTTGCACAATATTGAGCATCGCCTCAACGCGCTCGGCAATTTGCTTCTTGGGCATGTTGTCGCGCTCCAGACCAAAGGCAATGTTCTGATACACCGTCAAATGCGGAAACAATGCATAAGACTGGAACATCATATTGATTGGACGCTCGTAAGGCGGCATATCTGAAATGGTCGCCCCGTCAAGATGAACTTTGCCGACTGTCGGTGTCTCAAACCCGGCGAGCATCCGCAGCAACGTAGACTTGCCGCACCCCGAAGACCCCAACAGCGCAAATATCTCACCTTTTCCGATGTCAATTGAAACATCATCAACAGCCGCGACATCGTCAAATCGCTTGGTCAGGTGATCAATTCGCAAAAAACTCTCGTCGCTGGTTTTACCAGCGGCAACTTGCTGCTTTACTTGCATGCATAACCTTCAAACGTGAATGAAATTTGGGCCAATTACGCAGCGCCTTCGCAAAGGCGCTGCCTTTTTTGAAACGATTACAAGCCAGTTTTGAACGTGGTGTACAAGCGTGTACGCAAGCGCCGAATGTCACTGCTGACCGCCTCTGGGGACACCATGTGACTCAGGTCCTCAGGACTCATGAACACAGTCTTGTTATCCCGCACTTCAGGCGTGATGGACTTCGCTGACGCAGGAATCGGGTTGGCATACAGCACCTTGTTGACGATCTCTGCGTTCACCTCGGGGCGGTAGATGTAGCTTATGAATTTATAGGCGTTATCAACGTGTTTGGCATCCACCGGGATGGCCATGGTGTCAAAAAACAGCACGGCACCGGTCTTGGGGAGCAGAACCCGAATATTGTTCCCGTTCTTAGCTTCTTTGGCACGTGCAGCAGCAATACTGATATCGCCGTTCCATCCCAAAACCAAGCACAAAGATCCGCTGGCCAAATTATTGATGTACCCAGACGAGGAGAACAGGCTGATATTGGGCCTGATCGTCGCCAGCATTTGACTGGCCGCTTGATAGTCCGCTGGAATTTTGCTGTATGGCGACTTACCAAGATATCTCAACGCCGCCGGGAAAACTTCATCACCAGAATCGAGCACCGAAATGCCGCATGATTTGGCCTTGGCCGCGTATTCCGGCTTGAACAACAAGTCCCATGCATTGTCTGGCATCGGCAAGTTGCCCAGCGCAGCCTTGAGCTTGCCTTCATTGATGCCAATGGTTGTGATACCCCACATCCAGGGCGCAATATGCTGATTGCCCGCATCCATCGTGGCCAATTGCTTCATTACAAACGGATCCAGATTGCCGTAAGTAGTGATTTTGCTTTTATCAAGCTTGGTAAACAGTCCTCCATCAATTTGAATTTTGGCCCAGTTGGATGACGGCACGACGATGTCGTAACCTGTCTTGCCTGCAACCAATTTTGCATGCAGAGTTTCATTGCTATCAAACGTGTCATAACGCACTTTGATACCGGTTTCTTTCTCAAAATTAGCGATCGTATTTTCGCCAATGTAGTCTGACCAGTTGTAGATATTGAGAATCTTCTCGTCCTGCGCATGCACTGGAGTTGCCCCCAAAGTCACTGCACCGACCACGGCCAAACCAGCCAGCAACTTACCCGTTAATGTCTTACCGAATGTAATACTCAAGTTAGTCTCCTGTTAATAGAACAAACATGCTCAAACTGTCAACCGATTCATGTTAATCCAGCTCATGGCACACCTTTATTCAAGCAAACCCTATGCCAGCCATCCATTTTTCTGTGCATCGCTGTACGTCAAATCCAGGCATTGACGAATCAATGCCAACATTTCGTCAATTTGCGCATGAGTCATCGTCAATGGCGGCGCGATGATCATACGGTCCCCCACCGCGCGCATGATCAGACCACTGCGGAAACAATGCCCCCTACACACCATTCCCATCGACAATTTTTCATCAAAACGCTCGCGGGTCGCCTTGTTCTTGACCAGCACCAAGCCAGCGGTAAAACCACACGTCTCCGCCACCCCGACCAGGGGGTGATCAGCCAGTTTTTCAAAGCCCTGCGCCAGATAAGGGCCGATGTCATCCTTGACACGCTTGGGCAATTGTTCACGCTCCATGATCTCCAAGTTGGCCAGTGCCACCGCACAGGCCACCGGGTGACCGCTGTAGGTGTAGCCATGGTTAAACTCGCCGCCCTTTTCGATCAACACCTTGGCCACACGGTTGCCCACCATCACACCACCTAGCGGAATGTAGCCACTTGTGACCGCCTTTGCAAAGGTGACCAAATCAGGTTTGTAGCCAAATTTTTCATATGCAAACCAGTGACCCAGGCGACCAAAAGCGCAAATAACTTCATCACTGATCAGCAAGATGCCGTACTTGTCGACAATGCGTTGAATCTCGGGCCAGTAGGTGGCTGGTGGGATGATCACCCCGCCTGCACCTTGAATGGGCTCGGCAATGAAGGCGGCTACCTTTTCAGCACCAATTTGGAGAATTTTTTCTTCCAGCCAGCCCGCCGCGCGCACACCGAATTCATCTGCACTTTCGCCGGGTTTGCCATTCTCAAAAAAGTAAGGCTGCTCAATATGAGAAATGTTTGGAATGGGCAAATCACCCTGCGCATGCATGCCACTCATGCCACCGAGTGACGCACCGGCCATGGTGCTACCGTGGTAAGCGTTATGGCGACTGATGATGACCTTGCGTTGTGGTTGCCCAAGTAGATCCCAATAGCGACGCACCATGCGCACATTCGAGTCATTGCTCTCGGAGCCGCTGCTGGAATAGAACACGTGCTCAAAGCTGCGGTCCCCCACCTTGGGGGCCAGAGATGCCAGCTTGGTAGCCAACTTGACCGCGGGCACATTTGTGGTCTGGAAAAAGCTGTTGTAGAACGGCAGCGTCATCATCTGGTCAAACGCAGCTTGCGCCAGTTCCTTACGACCGTAGCCCACGTTGACACACCACAGTCCACTCATGGCATCGAGCATCTTCTTGCCTTCGGAGTCCCAGATGTAGATGTCGTCAGATTTGACAATGACCCGTGAGCCGCGTGTGGCCAGGTCACCATGGTCAGTGAACGGATGCATGAAATGGGCACTGTCCAAGTCCTGGATTTCACGGGTTGACAACTGACTGGTTGAATGAGGTGCATTCATGAATCACATCCTTCTATAATAAAATAGGCATCTAGCCCTTGTAAATATTAACTTTACTGCTATACGTGTAATAGCAAATGTTCACGTTCCCATGGCGAGATCACTTTCATGAACTCGTCAAACTCAAGCTCTTTGATCTCGGAGTACACGGTGATGAATTCCTTGCCCAATACCTCGTGCAAGTCAGACTCCCGGCGCAACCAGTCCAGTGCCTCACCCAGACTGCGCGGCAAGGCATAGGCCGACAGATAGGCATCGCCTTTCATCTCCGCCTTGGGTTTGATCTTGTTTTTGATCCCCAGGTAACCGCAAGCCAGTGTCATTGCCATCGCCACATAGGGATTGGCATCCGCCCCAATGACGCGGTTTTCAACCCGGCGCGCCGCCGCAGATGAAATCGGCGAGCGAATGCCGACGGTCCGGTTGTCATACCCCCACTCGATGTTGATCGGTGCAGCGGTATTTCGGCTCAGCCGGCGATAGCTGTTGACGTAGGGCGCAACCAGCACCATGGCCGCCGGAATGTAGCGCTGCAAGCCACCGATGTAATGCATGAACATCTCTGACGGTGTGCCGTCTTCATTGCTGAAGACATTTTTGCCCGTCGCCACGTCCAGCAAACTTTGGTGCACATGCATGGCGCTGCCTGGCTCACTCGCAATGGGCTTGGCCATGAAGGTGGCGTACATGTCGTGGCGCAACGCGGCTTCACGCACGGTACGTTTGAAAAAGAACACCTCATCGGCAAGGCCCAGCGGCTCCGCATGGAAAAAGTTGATCTCCATTTGCCCAGCGCCCACCTCGTGAATCAAGGTGTCCACATTGAGCTCCATCTTGTCGCTGAAGTCGTAGATCTCTTCAAAGAGCGGGTCAAACTCGTTCACCGCATCGATGCTGTAGGCCTGCCGAGAAGTTTCGCTGCGACCGCTGCGACCGATAGGTGGGCGCAGCAGGGTGTTGGGATCTGTGTTGCGTGCGGTCAGGTAAAACTCCAACTCAGGCGCAACAATGGGTTGCAGACCTTCGGCAGCAAACAAGTCACACACCTTACGAAGTACGGTGCGCGGCGCAAATGGCACCAGATTGCCTTGATGGTCAAAGCAGTCATGAATCACCTGAGCGGTTGGATCACTCGCCCACGGCACGATGCGAACCGTATTTGGATCCGGACGCAGCTGCATGTCTTTGTCGGTCGGGTCGATCACGTCGTAATACGGACCGCTCTCCGGAAACTCACCTGTCACGCCCATCGCCACAATCGCTTGAGGCAAGCGCATGCCACGATCTTCAGTGAACTTGGCGCGAGGCAGAATCTTGCCACGAGCCACGCCGGTCAAGTCAGGGACCAGACATTCCACTTCTGTCACACGACGCTCGTTGAGCCATTGCTCTAGGTCGTTGAAATTCATTGTTTTTTTATCGTCCATTTTGTTCTCCAGATCAAACAAGAAAATTGGTCTGTGCCGCTTCGCCCCGTTTGCTCATGGGCTCATTGTGTGTGTGAAATTGGTTCACAATCGGAGCCACTTCTGATTAATGCGAGGTGCCATTTGGCACAGGACAACAACATGCTATCTGAACTTCTGGTCACCGAGATCCACCGACTCGATCCCAACAGCAAATTGCCGCTGCACCGTCAGCTTTACGAAGCCTTGCGGCGCACCATCCTTGCTGGCAAAGTGCAAGCGGGTGAACGCCTGCCCTCTAGCCGCGACCTGATGCATGACCTGAACATGTCGCGCAACACCGTGGTGGCGGCACTGAACCAATTGACCGTAGAAGGCTACTTGATCAGCCGTGTGGGCAGTGGCACTTTCGTCAACCACAACGTGCCGCAAATAAGCAAACAACGTGGGCGCACCGACAGTCACCAGCCAGAAAAACTGTCACAACGCGGCCAAGCATTGAGCAGCACCTTTTGCGCTGCTGACCTGGAGGTGCAGCCCTTCACACCGGGTATCCCCGACTTCAGCGCCTTTCCATTGGCTTTATGGCAAAGGCTGCAAAACAAGCACTGGCGGATGACCTATCCCGACATGCTGGACTACAGCAGTGCCGGTGGTTACGGCCCATTGCGTCGCGCCATCGTCGACTATTTACGGGTGTTTCGCAGCGTGCCTGTGGACATCGATCAAGTCATCATTACCAGTGGAACGCAGGAATCTTTGGGCCTCTGTGCACAGCTGCTGGCAGACACGCAAGACACAGTTTGGCTCGAAGACCCCGCCTACTGGGGCGCGGTCAAGGCCTTCATGGCCACCGGTTTGCACCTGCATGGCATTGCCGTGGACGCCGAAGGCATTGCACCCCAAGCCTGCGACCAGGCCGTGCCCCCCAAACTCATTTACGTGACACCATCCCACCAATACCCCACCGGGGCGGTCATGTCGCTGGAGCGCCGTCAGCAATTGCTGGCTCTGGCACGTCAACACAAAGCATGGGTGCTGGAGGATGACTACGACAGTGAGTTTCGCTTCAGTGGGCCACCCATCTCCTCCCTGGCTGGCCTGGATACCGATGGGCAGGTGATCTATTTGGGATCATTTTCAAAGGTGCTTTACCCCGGCTTGAAGCTGGGCTACATGGTGGTGCCAAAGAACCTGGCGGTTGCTTTCAAACGTGCCCACTACGACCTGAACCGCCCTGGGCAAATGCCGGTTCAGGCCGCATTGGCAGAGTTCATCGACATGGGTCACTTTGCAAGCGCATTGCGCAAAGCCCGCCAAAGCTATGGGCAACGTCGACAGTGCCTGTTGACTGCATTGCAGCCCTGTTTGGGGGAACGCGCGCGCATCTCTGGGGCGGAACAAGGCTTGCATCTGTGCATGCGCCTGCCCATCCATATTGACGACCAGGCACTGGCGCAACGCCTGCATCACCTTGGTTTACTGGTGCGCCCGCTTTCAAAATACTGCATCACCCGGCGCGACCTCAAAGGCCTGGTCATTGGCTATGGGTACGCCCCGTTGGCAGAAATTGCAAAATTTGGCCCGCTCCTGACTCAGGCACTGATGCAGGAGCTGAAACTCGACAGCCCATGACGCCTGCCAGCACTTACCAGCCAGCCTTGGGCTGACTGGTGCGTATGAATTCAGAAATCAAAGCAGCCGATGCGGTGCGACTGGCTTGTTGAGCAAAATCAAAGGCCGTCAACCCCAATTCATTTTTTAATGCAGGGTCCGCGCCTGCTTGCAGCAGCGCTGTCAATGCGGATTCGGTGCCATAGCGGGCGGCCATCATCAGGGGTGTCGTGCCATTGGGTGAGGCCGCATCAATGTAGGCGTTCTCCTCCAGCAGCAGCCTGATCACATCCACATGGCCATTGGTAGCGGCGTAGTGCAGCGGCGCCCAACCGGGTTTGTTGACATCGGCCCCTTTTTTGATCAGCAACTCACACAATTTGAGCTCACCTTTTAACGCAGCGAGC
This sequence comes from uncultured beta proteobacterium, assembly GCA_903856025.1. GTDB lineage: Bacteria > Pseudomonadota > Gammaproteobacteria > Burkholderiales > Burkholderiaceae_C > Rhodoferax. The sequence goes on along the minus strand of CAIOAQ010000171.1, from coordinate 320 downwards.
ATCAAGGGGCTTTCATCCGCCGCGTTGCGCACCTCGACCTTGATGCTGTTCAAACTGAGCAAGACGTTGGCGACCTTGAACGAGGAAGCGTTGATGGCCAGTATCAGCGCCGCATTGCCTTTTGCGTCGACCGTGTTGGCATCCAATCCACGCAACAGCAAAGTCACCACCTTGGCTTCGTCATCCCGGATGATGGCAGTCAAAAAATCATCAAATGGCCCAGCATGTGCGATTGAACACCCTAGCAAAACCAGGAAATAAATCAGCCTTTTGATTGAACGCACCAACATCAGGACACAGCTTGTTGGACAACACCAGTG
>CAIOAQ010000170.1 GCA_903856025.1 uncultured beta proteobacterium | reverse complement strand
TTCATCGGTGACTTCCCATGCTTTCGCTTTTGCCATCTTGCCTCCACACGCGAACATCGCGCATGGAAAGTCATTATCCTTTATTTACGGATAGGTTCTAAGTCACCCAGAGCGCATTCATTTATCCGTGTCAGTTCAACCAAGGAATACCCATGTTTCTCAAAAAGGAAGCCGAACCATCCACCAGTCTGATCGATCAGGCCGCGCAATCTGCCGACCAGGCCATCAAATCCACGCAGCAAATGGCAGCAGATGCCTTGGCTACCCTCAACGGGGCGATGCAAGACCTGCGACAACAGGCGACACCTGTCGCAGAGCGTGCCTTGGACAGTGTGCGTGAAGCATCACGGCAATTGCGTAACAAGGCCGAACATGCCTCAGACAACACGGTGGCGTACATCAAGCACGATCCCGTCAAGTCCGTGCTGATTGCCGCTGCGACCGGGGCTGCACTGATGGCTTTAGTCAGCTTGGTAAGCAACGCACGTCATCGCAGCTAAGGCGCTGGAAGTATTCAAGATCATGCACCCGATGTTGACTCTCCTGGTGACACAACCGCAATTGCTGCTGGATCATGCACAAGGCTATGCAGAGCTGGTTGTGCAAGAGCTTGGCGCGGCGCGAGCCGTGTGGCGTCGCAGTGCTTTGTTGTACGTAGTGGCTTTGCACAGCCTGAGCGCGGCAGCTATCCTCGCCGGTGTTGCATTGCTTCTATGGGCGGTCATACCTGGGGCTCAGATTCATGCGATGTGGGCCTTGTGGTGCACGCCGCTTCTGCCTTTTGCATTGGGCATGGCTTGTTTGCGCCTAGTAGGTAGGAAGACCCAGGTTGAACCCTTCGCCGCTTTGCACGTCCAACTCCTCAAGGACTTGGCGATGCTGCGTGATGTGGGGGCACCATGACCCTCTCAACCCCCGTCTTGATCAGTGCCTCTGAACGATTGGCGCAGTCGCGTGAGCGATTGCGTCAGGCCATGCGCCCCGTTGACGCTGCTTCTGACCAGGCGTGTTGGGATTCCCAGGCGCTGCGTCTGGGTATGAAGCTGAGCAAAGATGCGGCACAAGACGCCTTGCAACCAACCGCAGATCAACACCCATATGGCTTGGTTCTAGGTGCTGCAGCGGTGGGTGGTTTGATTGTGTTGACGCGTCCTTGGCGCTGGATTTCAACAACCGGTTTGCTGGCTGGCTGTTTGCCAGAAATCATGTCTGTAGCTATGAAATACCTGCCACTGCAACCCATATCGGCGTCCGACGAACACGCCTGAACCAGCGGCCCTGTCGGCAGACGCAGAGCGTGAACTGATCGCCTGACAGCCATCAGCGGCTGCCATAAATCAGCCTCAGGCCGCTTGCAAAGGTCCATACCCGATCGATCTCAATGACATCGTAATCCTCTGCAATGTCCGCTGGGACGGGTTCAAACGGAGACAACATCATCACAATACGTCGCACGGCGTCGTCGATAGCCGGCACACCACTGGAGCGCCTGATTTGAACACTTTCAACCGTGCCATCTCGCCGTAGTGCCACCGTCACCAACGGATTTTCATAAGGTCCACTCTTCGCCGCTTGCAAAATTTCAAACGGTGCACGTTGTTCGAGTCTTTGACGCCATGCCTCAGAAAACATGGTGAGGCGGACATCTCGGTTCGGACGCCCCAGCAAGGTGAGTCGCTTGGAGGGCTTTACCAAATTTTCTCCGGGCTTGACCACGGTAGGCGTTGAACCCGACGATGAGGCCGTGGCATTAGAAACCTGAGCCACCTTTGGTGTCGCCAATTGGGATGCAACGCCACTAGGTTGGCCATTACCTCCTGCTGTTCCAGATGGTGCCGCGTTACCCTTGGCTGACGAGGTTCCCGTCTAGTTTGGTTCGG
>CAIOAQ010000169.1 GCA_903856025.1 uncultured beta proteobacterium | reverse complement strand
CTGAAAAATACTGGGCGGCTATGGTGAGTAAGGATGGATGGGCCTTGAATTTTCAGGCCGGTCAACTTCGCAAGCTTGGAAAATCCCCGAGTGCCAAGTTATGCAAATTAGCACTGTCGAACGCTTCGGGTGTTGAATTGTTGTTGTTTGAAGGGCTGGAACAGAGCTTCAAAAATTTCAAACTGGATTCAATCAAGGAAGGTTTGCAAAGTGAGTGCCGCTACGCCGCCAACCAATACGATGGTGCAGGAGAGGCAAAGGCTGAAAAAATTCGCAAGAAGTTGATTGACAGTCTCGGAATTTAGTTGGCATATGCACTGCCGTGAGCGTTGCAGAAGTTGCACGCCTTTTCCGAATCATGGCGGCTAGTAATCGCCTAGCAACCCATCAACCGCCAATGTCTCACCCGTGGTGATGGCATTGCGTCCACCGTCCAAAAACAGGCCGACTTGAATCGCTACAAATTCAGCAGGTAAGGTTTCAATCAGGGTGCTTAACTCGGGAAATTCCGTGGATGCTCTGGCGACGATGTTGGGAAATTGACGGCATAGTTCCACGCCCGATTCAGTCGCGAAGGCTTCCAAGCACTGTCGATGCGTTGTCTTTTCGATAAGCAATAGGTAGTCGGCACGGTCCCGTGGTGAAAGTTTCATTGAAACGCCGCTCCAAAATCAGTAACGGCAAGATTGCCGGAGTCCATTTTCTGATTCTATGGCGAGGGTACTTTACAAATTGCCTGCCCGCTTGATAGCTTGTATTAGTTCGCTGTAACGACAACCACGGTTCACCAGTCTGGGTGCATTGATGGTGTTGCGGGGAGCTTCACTATCAAGGAGCAGCACATGCTTAAATCAGAACCCCAAAAGGGCCAAGCCAGCCAGCAGCAGGGAGACAACGCCCCTGCCACCAAGAAAACCAAATGGAAAACCGCCGCCAAGAAATCAGGTGAATCCAAACGCCTGACAAAACGCAGACTGGGTGCCGACGGGTTACCAGAAGCGGCAGTGGCATATATTGACCATGCACCAGTTCACCCGGTCTACATCCATGCCGACGGACTCTTTCGCCCAGTCGCCCACGGGCAGGGTGATAGCAGCGGCACTGTCAGCAAAATTTACAGCATGGGCACAGGCAAAGTTCTATGCCAGTGGCAGTCACAGCAAGCCCTGAACATTGTTGACCAATCGGTATTATTTTTCATTTGCCAACTCGCAGCACAGCCAGCCCGTGTTTTCGGAGTGGTGCCAGCGGCAGCGAATGTCACGGCCATGACCAAGTCATTGAATGCCGTCGGGCTGTGCTCTGATTTAGAACATCGCGGTGTTAAAACCACATTGCCGGAAATCGCCCGCGGAATTGGACTTACACCCACTGGCACCAATTCGCATGCGATGCTTGAAAGTTTGAACCGACTGGCCGCAACACGAATGACCCGGACGGTGCTCGATGTCAACCGTAACCCTACCAATAAATGGGGGCAGTCCAATGTTATTGGCCTAGTGTGTGGTGACGAATTTCAGCACATAGTGCTCAACATCGAACTAACGAAGGCATGCGGCGTGAGTGGCACGGTGACGTGGGTCAACATGCGTGAGCATCGGTCAATCAAATCGAAGCCGGCCAAACGACTGCACGCATGGCTATCAAATTGGGCCAGTACACGTGAAACACGAGTGGTTGACCTGAATTTACTGCCCAAACATATTTGGGGTCAAAATCCATGTACCACCAGTGCGGCGAAGTCCAGAGCACATACCTTGCGAGCGAGCATCCAAGAAATTGCCAGTCTACCGGGCTGGATTTGCTTTGTTGACGCGGATAAAAAGAGCCTGATGGTACGCAAGCCGATATTCGCTGGAACGAAAGCTGCAACCGCTGCAACACCAACCACCCCCGCTGTAACGACATCCACCACCGCTGAAACGAAAACCACCCAAAGGCTGAAATCAAGCACTGGCGTGGCTTCGCAGACGATTTGATTTTTGCTCTAAGATTATTCCAAGACCTCTTTAAGAGTGTCTTTGAATATAGGTTGTGAGCCTTCGTTTCGTCTTGCGACGAAGGCTCACCCCCATTGGTGATGCGTGGCACACCTTGGATGTTACGAATAGCATTCCTTGGCTAAGGAACCCCACCCCAAAGCCCCTCCCGGAAATCGCACTCCGCAGCACGGCCACTATTTTTCAGCAGGGGATCGACTGGCAAGACGTTCACTGCCCATGGTTTGCAGTACCGACAGCGACGGTATGGAAACCATATCACCCGTGTCTTGTTTGATGGACTGTGCCAGCCACAGCATGGCCCCCAATATCAATTCGCGGTCGTAAATATCAGCGAGGCTATCAAGGGAAGTACGCGGCACCTTTGCCTTCAACGCCTTTGGCGGTAGTGGGTCATAGCGGTAGGCATCCAGGCCTGCAATTTTTGCCAGAGCACCCAGCACAACTTTTTCATGCGTGTCTTGCCGTCGCCGTAGTTGCGATGAATAGGAATGCCGGACGCGTTCTAGGTGTTCGGCCCTTGCACGCAGTTTATTGGCCTCAGTCATCAACGCCGTTTCACGGGCTTGCATTCGGTCTATCTTGTCGTCCGAAACCACGGGTTCGGTTTGTGTAGTCGCCATCAAAATAATTCTTTCTGGCGACACCCTGTTTTTAATTGCACCGCCACTGCCAATCTGGCATGTTGGTTTAACAAGAACAAGCATTTGAAGCAAACATCCTAAAACCGCAACTGATACAAAATAAATTTTGTGTCGCTTACAGACCGGGCCATGCTCAACCGAACAGCTTGTTCGATGGAGCATGCAATGGCAATTTTTCACAGTTCGACGACAGTCTTCACCCGCTCAAAAGGACATCACGCAGTCATGGCCGCAGCGTATCGCTCAGGCAGTCGCCTGACCTGTACTCGTACTGGCCTCGTCTTCAACTTCACCAGAAAGCGAGAAGTCGTATATACGAGCATCGTTGCACCAGAGGGTTCCCCTGACTGGGTATATGACCGCTCAAAGCTCTGGAACACCGTCGAGAACGTAGAGACTCGAAAAAATAGTCAATTGGGGAGACAGGTAGAAGTCGCTCTACCCCACGAGCTAAATCGAGACCAACAAATTCAGCTCCTTCACGGGTACGTGCAAGAGCAATTTGTGAGTCAAGGTATGGTGGCCGACATAGCCTTGCATCATAAAAACAATGAGAAAAATGTACACAGCCACATCACACTGACTCTTCGTGAACTCGCCAAAGATGGTTCCGGCTTCGGTGCCAAAAACCGAAGCTGGAATGACCCCGCGAATGTTGAACGTTGGCGTGCGGCATGGTCAAAACACTGCAACGAAGCATTGGCCGACGCTGGACACTCCGAACGCATTGACCACCGCAGCCATGCAGAGCGTGGCATTGAGACACCGCCCACGATTCATGTGGGCCGCAAGACACCGCACAACGCCGAAGCCCATGCCGACCGTCTGGCCTACAACGCTTTGATTCAGGCCACCGCTGAATTGCAGCGTATCAAGGCCAACATCCAACACATCGACTCGCAGATTATTGACCTGACGACCACGCTGACACAGGCACTGGCCGAGCGTGACCGCAATCAGTCTGACATCAAAACCAAATCACAGGCTGGCGTGCCTCCAATCTGGACACAGGCAGGCCAGCAATTCATACCACCCGTGACGGCGGCATCACTACTGATGGCCGCGAAACGTCGCACACCATTAACCCGCAGGCTATTAGAGACACACGCCAATGACTGCACAACCCCGAAGGAACCCCCACCATGCTCAAACTTTTGACATCGCTGTTGATGCAGCTATTTTTCTCAAAGCCTCCGGGCATTCCGGTAGGAATGCTGCCACCTAACAGAAGCACTTTTCAGCGAGCACTTGATATTGAGTTCAAGGCACTAAGAGGAATGCCGCCCATGGATATACCGAAGACAGCGAAGGTTTCACACCCACCAAGGCGTTATGCAGAAACACGCTACGCAAAAGACGACTCAACATTTTCACTTTAAGGACCCAACCATGAACTATCAAATTTTACGAATCAACGATTCAAAATCATTCGCGTTATTAGAGAACACCACACCCAGCGACACCGGAAAGGTGATGCAGCTATTCGGCATGGCTGCGTGCTTTTTTGTGTATGACTCAATGCCCGGTTTCCCGTCTGACTTGACCATCCTGATTCCCGATATCCCAACGTACCCCGTTGAATATGGGTTTGTTCTTACTCGTGGCGGCGAGCGGATGTTTTGCTATGTGGTCACAAAAAAAGAAGCAGAACACCGCGAAGCCCATTTCTTTGAGGTGTCGCCGATTCTTTTGCTGTTGACCGCTTACGGTCTACGCACGCGGGACGGCAGGGCATTTTCAATGCCGCCCTTGCTCGATGTGATAGCACCAGACGACGGCATACCCATCAATTTTTTGCACGTGCATCCTGAATCGGAAACTTATTGCCGACTGCGTGAGGGTGTGCCAGACACCGCCCCATGGGTGCCATCCACCGCCGCACAACAAAAGAAAGACAGCAACACGACAGCACCACCCGCCATGGAGTCGCGACCGAAGGTGACACCCATCTACTTTGAATTGGGGGCACCGTGCTTTCACGCGATGCGTATCAACGGCGACCCCGGATTGATTGCGATGTCCAGAATTGGAGGCCCCAATGAATAGCAAGCCGATATTCTTGACGCTATCTACCGAACTGGCTCAGGAGCTGGTGAAGCAGATTCAAGCCGTGCTGGATGGTGACGCATCCTATTTTCACGTTGAACTACTGAGCGACGACGACCGCCCCATTGCGATTCACTTGGGAGGGTCTGACGATGAGCCAAACTAAACAACGACGCGACCTCTATCAGGAGGTGACCGACAAAATCATTGCGGCCATCGAATCAGGCACCGCACCATGGCAACGGGGATGGTCAGAACTTGCTGAACTGGGCTTGCCCATGAACGGTCAAAGCTCACGGCAATATAGCGGCATCAATTCCGTCCTGCTCTTTTTGACCTCTCAGGAACGGTCATATTCTGACAATCGCTTTTTTACCTTCAAGCAGGTAAACGAGTTGGGTGCCAAGGTTCGCAAAGGTGAGAAGTCCACCCCAGTGTATTTTTTCAAGATGCTCCAAGCCTCAGAGTGGGACGGCGTTGCCGCCAAAGGTGACACGCCCCGCGTGATTCCATTCTTGATGGAGTACCGAGTTTTCAATGCCCAACAGGTAGAAGGCATCGAGCCCCGCAATGTGCCGGAACGGCAATGGACACCGATTCAGGCCGTCGAACAGGTCATAGAGCGAATGCAGCCCCGCATTGAGCATGGCGGCAACCGTGCGTTTTACTCACCCAGTCAGGACTACATTCAGATGCCGCATCAAGGTTCGTTCCCGAGTGCGGCTGAATACAGCGGTACATTGCTGCACGAAATTTCCCACTGGACAGGCAATCGCTTGGCTCGGCAGTTCGGTGTTTGGGGAACTGACGAGTACGCCCGTGAGGAAATTCGGGCTGACCTCGCATCATGCATGTTGGGTGTTGAACTTGGCGTGCCTATGCAGCTTGAAAATAATGCGGCCTACATTGGTTCGTTCGTCAAGCGGCTGAAAGACGATAAGTTCGAAATATTCCGAGCCGCCAAAGATGCACAGCGTATTTGCGATTACCTGACTGGCCGCTATGTGCCAGAGGCACAGGCCGAACCGGAAGCCGTGCCGGTGGTTGCACCCGCACCCGTGATTCAACCCGTTGTTGAACCCGTCAGTGCCGTGGTGACGGCCTTAGCGGCCATCCGTACCAAGCGTTCACCCCGCAAGCGAAAAGCCGACTATGGCGAGGTGGCACCCGTGGCACAGCCCGCCATGGTGATGTAAGTCTTTTCACCCCCGGAGAGCCGTGTTTGAGGTTCTTTATGTTCACCGCAAACCGTTAGCGGCAGACCCAAGTCCTTGGGCTACACTCTGGTAGATTTTTCAACTCTTGGGGCGGGCTGTGAAAAAATACAATAAATTGATGGTGGGCATGTTTGCATCCGTGCTCTTCGGGTGTTGTACTACTTTTGCGGGCGAAGTCGGACGTGCACCGATGACACTAACCGTTGTCGATGACGCCATGAAACCGGTAAGCGGCGTGACAATTTCTGGGAGTTTTGCTAAGGGTATTGAAAGTGGGGGCTTCTTTTCCTCATCGACCACTGAGGAAGTGGAGTCTGTCAAATGTGTAACTGATGATTCCGGTGTTTGTAAGACCGCGGCTCCTCTTACCAAAGACAAGAAGTATCAGTGGGTTAAGATTTCCGGGCAAATCGGTGAAATTAGCCTGCCGTCTGGCATCAAGCTGGAACTCAACGATAAAAATCGAACTATCGACAACTATTTATTTAGTGACAAGACTTTCGACCGCCGCATCTATATTGAAGGTGACAAAGCACGTATCGGTGGAAAATGGATCGTTGTGCCAATGGCAGACGTTAAAGCGAAGTTGTCTGTGACTGATGATGATCTGGAAACAGAAATAAAAATTGACACCCAACGTACGAGAGCACTTTGGACAAAAGATAACGAAATTTCTGACATCTCGTTCGTTCGTGCGTGGATCAACAAAACAAGCGGAAACCGACGCTTCCAAATTTATAGCCATGTGGACTATGACAATCCAGATTGGCGATTTTACTCAACGGTAAATTTTCAGACTCCATCCGGCCCCCAGTCTGCCATCTTGACTAAGATTGAAGCCAAGCCGTATCACTGGGGAAAAGACTTGCGTCGCTCGGAAGATGTAGGCTTTGAGATTTCCGAGGCATTGCTGAGAGAGCTTTCCGCAAAGTACATTGATGGGTCAGATGCCACGCTGAAATTCAGGCTTTTTGCAAAGGCTGGGGATAACAAAGATTTTGCAATCCCCGTGTTCGAAATTGCGGGTTTGCTGTCGAAAGTAGATGAGCTTATCAAGAAGGTTGGGAAGTAAATTCTGTCCAAGGTTGAAAGTTTACCTACTCTAATGCGATCATCTTTACCCACATTGCCCATGTGACGTGCGAGTTGGATGCTCCATGAGCTTGGTTGATGGCCTTATTCTATTAGTGGAGTCTTTTTGGCTAATCAGTGCTTACATTTGGTTAGCTATTGGGCATATCCTAGGGGCTACAAGCAATGCAGAACCTCAGTAATCCAGAAATAATTTCTGGCCTGTCGATGCTTGTCGCACTATGTGCGGTGATTATTGGGCCAGTCGTTACATTCAAGGTCGCAAAGAGGCAGATTATTTCACCAATTCGACAGAAGTGGATTGATGAACTTCGTGAGTTGATGAGTCAGTTCCTAAGCGAAAGTCGGAAGGTCATAGTTCTTTCAGAAGGCTGCGGACTTCTAAATGCTGACACAACGGATGAGCCTACTTTCCAAAAACTACTTTACTTTGAACAAAAACTGGGGCTGATGCTAAACCCAAATGAAGGTAGGCATTCCGACCTCGTTAACCTTGTACATGCAATTACGGACGACGTGCAGCATGGCGGAGGTAATCTAATTAAATTTGGCAAAAGGCTTGATGATGCCACTAAGTTGTGCCAAAAAATTCTGAAACATGAATGGGAACGGGTAAAAAGTGGCGATATTTAGGTGTATGAATGAGCCACGTAATCGAGGCCAAGTTCTTGCAGTTGACGCCAAGACGTGACCAACTGTCATTGACCTATGAGTTTGACCAAGAGACTCAGAGTGAGCGGCAGCACCTTCGAATTTGGCGAGAGGTTGACCGTTGCACCATCGTTTTCAAAAATGCCGCTGCTGATGGTAACTTTCGTTTTTACACGTTTCATGAGGACTTCAATGACGACTATTCGAGCGGCGATTTTTGGTTTTCAACGTGGCCGGTGATTGCAGACGGACTGAATGAAGTTCTTGCCGACAGCGACGAAGGCATTGCATTTGAAGTCCAACCGATTGAGTTGCCATCATGGGCCGTTGGGGACGCGACTGCTATTCCAATACCCGCGAACGCTTTTGACAATCTCGATTTGTAAATGCCACCCGTGAGGGTGGCATCGATTTTTAGGCCGTGAAGTCGAATTCATCCGATGTGAGGTTAAGCATTTCAGTCTCGCCCTCGTCCAAGATGAACTGAATCAGTTCTTTTGCCGAAGGCCAGTCCATAATTCGCAATGCAGCCCGGCGTTCAGCAGTCAACCGATGCACACGGAACGGTGAGGCCAAGTCGTACAACATTCGCCATTCAAGCCAGCTATCGTCATTTAGGTGCTCTTTTCGGCTCACCCACGAAATGGGCTTGCCATCACTTCTAAACTGCGGTGTTGATGCTCGGTAGGCAAGTACCTGCGGAAGACAGTCCTTAATCCATGCGGTTACGCCCGGAAATTCAGCTTCAAGCTCGAATTTCCATTCAATACCAGTAAACAGCAACATCGAATTTTCGGTTAACGCCCATTTTTGAATGTAGGCTGATGCCTGCGGAACGCGGGGCAGCAGCGGAGTGCGGTAACGCAATAAGCGGCCTGCAAAATTGTCGTCAACGTACCCCATGTAATCGCGAAACGTGTCTTCATAGAACATGACGTAAAACTCTGAATCATCCGGCTGCAAGTTGCGAGCCAACTTGGCTTTTTTTCTTCTTGTGTTCATATCAGACCCCCGCCATCGCCGCACGACGCGACTTGTTCAACTGCATGGCACCGCCAATGAACTGCCTGAGAAGCGGGTACGACATTTTTCCAATCAGGTAGCGAACGTCTTTGGGTAGTGCGTTGGGTTCCCATTCGGCCATGGGGCGGATTTCAGACCATGTTGCTTCAAGCGTCGCCATGCGAAATGCGATGCCTTGCATGGTGCAGTCATCCCTGTACTTGGCATAGTCAGCAGCAAAGTGCATTGCCCATGCTGTGCTTCCGGGTGCAACAAACTCGGTGTCAATGAGCCATGGCACGCTCTCAAATAGCAGGTAGCCACGTCTTGTCAAGGCGTAGGCTTGCATTTCAGCAGTGGCGTTCGGAATCTGCCCGACACATGCAGGAAATTCGCGAACTTTTTCCCATGCCTCGTCATGGGTCAGATTGGCAAGTGTCTCGGGTTCGTAGCCCTCCCATTGCTTGGGAGGGAGTAGGTTGATGGCCTTGCGGCTGGCTTCATTGTTGGTGTTCATTTTGGGACCTTTCGTGTTAAAGAACGAATCCATGATGGGCCGATATGAGGACTTTGTTAAGAACCGGTCAGAGCCGGTTAGTCCTGGTCAAAGCCGGTCAGATGTCCTTTTTTTATGGTTTTTTGCTGTCGAGTTTTTCAGGTCCGGTTTCTCTGGCGGGAGTCGATAAACTTCACCATCGCGGCATCCCCATGAATTGAGCATTCGGATTCACAGTGGGTGTATTTGCACATCACCAAACTTTCGGAGCCCTTGAACCGTGTCACCACCAAAAGCTGTAACGCCTGCGAAGCGTGTGAAGAGACTGGACGAGCCTCAAAGCCATGAGCCTGTGGACGAGAAACTAAAAAGGCTCGTTGGGGGAATCTGTGGGTAGTTTTTGGCGGTTTTCTATCCAACGCTCATGTTTTTCGGCCGATCAGATATCGCGCCCGCCGTGGACAAGGCACCTGCCCACAGGACAAGCCTGTGGGCAGCCGCTGCGCGGTGCG
>CAIOAQ010000168.1 GCA_903856025.1 uncultured beta proteobacterium | reverse complement strand
TGGATTTGCGCGGTCGTCAGTGCCGTGGTCTGCGCTGTGGTCAACGCTCCGAGCTGGGCGGTCTTGAGTGAGGCCACTTCAGCGGTGGTGAGCGCGGCCACGTTGGTGGTGCTCATGCTCTGGATTTGCGCCGTCGTCAGAGCGATCAAATCCACAGTTTCGATAGCCTGGACCTGCGCCGTTGTCAATGCCTGCAGTTGTGTGGTTTTTAAAGCCGCAATCTGTGCAGAAGAGAAGGCAACAATTGATGATGTAGAAAGAGCGGCAACCTGCGCTGTTGACAGAGCTGCCACATCCGAAGTGGACAACGTCGAAATCAGGGACGTTGACAAACCAGCGATCTGGCTCGTAGTAAAGCCAAGAATAACTGAACTCATGATGACACTCCCTGAACTATTAAATCCATATCCACGCTATTTTGACCCGACGACAAGAATACCGTTAGCTACACCAGCTTGCACACCAGAAAGCAATGGCGATTTAGCACTAGCTACGGCCAATTGATCAGGTGCTTTGAGCAACGATCCGTTTGAATCAAATTTCTGCATGACATCTAACATGCTAGCCACAGCAACCAATGATGTGCCATTTCCTGGCGAACCAGTAGATTGCAGTTGTTCACCTGCTAAACCGCTTCCAGCACTTTGTCCGATGGCCCCAAAAGTGCTGAGCGCCTGCGCCAAACTGGAAACGCGTGACCTCAAGTCTGTTGCAGGTTCATTTACAGTCACACTATTGGGTTGAATCACCGCAATCGGGGTCACCGACACATCTGGTTCCGACCCAGTAACAGTTGTATTGCCCAATGCAGCAATGGCTTGATCAATGACGGTGGCCTGCTCGGCAGCGGAAGGGGTCACCGAAGCTGCTTTTTGCGGTGCCATAAACCAAACGTCGGCTGTACCATGCGTTGCGCCGTCGGCGGTTTGGAAGCTAGACATGAGGCCCTGAAGATTTCCAGCAGCATCAATTCCTGTCCCTGCCGTTGCCTGGACGGAAATCTGAGTGATGTTCAGCGATGCAAGCGAGTGGATCTCGTTGGCGGTACTGACACCGTCAGAATTTGCGTCAACCCAAACACTGAGATCATTGAAAGCAGCGTCGTTTTTGTCAATCACCCCATCATGGTCGGTATCGAGTTCTCTCAACGCTTGATACCCGTCGGTAGCCTTTGTGCCATTGGCGAGTGTTGTTGAAGATCCGAACAATTCCGAACCATTGTTGATGATGCCATCATGATTACGATCCATCACCAGCAAACCGTCGCCACTGCTCACCCAACCGGTCTGAATCGCCTGACCTTGCGCATTCAAATCAAATTTCACACCAGCGGAATAGCTTATCGTTTGAACACCGTTGCCATTCAAATCAAGAACAATGGGGCTGGCAAACGACTGTAGTGAGGTGATATTGCTACCAAGTGCCGCAATCTGGCTGCTAGATAGAACCATGATTTGCGTAGTTGTCAACGATGCCACCTGGTCTGTTGTCAAGGCCGCAACATCGGTAGTGCTCAGCGCAAAAATCTGGCTGGTCTTGAGCACCGCAATGTCCGCAGTCTCTATGGCAGAGGCCTGCGCCGTGTCCAAAATAGCAATGCCCGCTGTACTGAGCTGCTGGATTTGTGCCGTAGTCAACGCCACGATCTGGTCTGTCGTCAGTAC
>CAIOAQ010000167.1 GCA_903856025.1 uncultured beta proteobacterium | reverse complement strand
GCTCCCACAACGCATGTGGCATCGCCACGTTGGGAAACACCAGATTGTTCCAGCCTGTCTGTGCGGCTGGATCACGATAGAAGCTGCGCATGTAGGTGTACAAATAATCTGCACCCGTGCCATTGGCACCAGCACGCGAACGTGAAATCACGGTCAAGTCCGGAGGCGTATTGCCAAACCAAGCCTTGGCTTGCTGTGGATCGATAGCGGCCTTCATGGTGTCACCGATCTTGGCATTGGTAAGCAACAGGTTGTCCTTGATTTGCTCTTGGGTCAGCCCCAGATCGGTCAGACGTGTGTAACGCATGAACGCAGCCGAATGACAATTCAGACAGTAGTTGACAAACAGCTTGGCACCGTTTTGCAACGCACCCATGTCTTGAATGCGGTTGGGGGCTTTGTCCCATGCAGGGCCGCCCGTGTTGGCTTGTGCAGTGACAAACAGGCCGCAGGTCAGTGCTATACCCAAAATAATTTTTTTAGTGATACCCATGGTAGTCATGAATCGTCTCCGGATCAGTGAGCTGAATAGTTGACACGCGTGGGCACTGGCTTGAAGGCACCCAAACGGCTCCACCACGGCATCAGCAAAAAGAAACCAAAGTAGAACAAAGTGCCCAACTGAGAGACACGTCCACCAACTTCCGACGGCGGCTGCGTACCCAAATAACCCAAAATCAAAAAGTTAACCACGAACAGTGCGTACAGGTATTTGTGCCAAGTCGGACGATAACGAATCGACTTCACCTCGCTGTTGTCCAGCCAAGGCAAGAAGAAAAGAATCACCACACCACCGCCCATGGCCACGACCCCCCAGAACTTGGCATCGATCGACAGCATCATGGCCACCACGACCACCGCAGCACCCACAATCGCAGCTTTGAATACAGCAGGCATCTTGGCTTTGAGAACCGCCAGCGCCGCCCCGCCCACTACACAAGCCATCAGCACGTACATCAGCTCGGTGGTCACGGCACGCAGCAGAGAGTAGAACGGTGTGAAGTACCACACTGGTGCAATGTGCAACGGTGTCTGGAACGGGTTGGCTGGAATAAAGTTGTTGTATTCCAGGAAATAGCCGCCCATTTCCGGCGCAAAAAACACGATCGCCGAAAACACAAACAAAAACACGCTCACCGCGAAAATATCATGAACTGTATAGTAGGGATGGAACGGGATGCCGTCCAGCGGAATGCCCTTTGCGTCCTTGGTGGCCTTGATCTCAATGCCATCCGGATTTAGGGATCCGACCTCATGCAGGGCAATGATGTGCGCAACCACCAGCCCTAACAGAACCAGCGGAACCGCAATGACGTGGAAACTGAAAAAACGATTCAAGGTAGCATCACCCACCACAAAATCGCCACGAATCAACAAAGCCAGATCAGGGCCGACAAACGGAATCGCAGAAAACAAGTTCACGATCACCTGAGCGCCCCAGTAACTCATCTGGCCCCAAGGCAACAGGTAACCCATGAAAGCCTCAGCCATCAGGGCCAGAAATATCCCGCAGCCAAACAACCAGACCAGTTCACGCGGTTTACGGTAGCTGCCATACATCAAGCCACGAAACATGTGCAAATACACCACCACAAAAAATGCTGAAGCACCAGTGGAATGCATGTAGCGGATCAACCAGCCCCAAGGCACATCGCGCATGATGTACTCGACCGAACCAAACGCCAGCGCGGCATCCGGCTTGTAGTGCATGACCAAGAAAATACCGGTGACGATCTGAATCACCAGAACCAGCAACGACAACACGCCAAACACGTACCAAATATTGAAACTCTTGGCAGCGTAGTACTCGCTCATGTGCTCTTTGAAGAGCTTGGAAAGCGGAAAACGGTTGTCGATCCAGTTCAGTGTTTTTGCACCGGCGGACGCGTTGGGGGAAATTTCGTGAAAAGTAGCCATGTTCTTGATCCTTAGGCCTTCTTGTCTTCACCGATCAGCAACTTGGTGTCTGACAGGTACATATGGGGGGGCACTTCCAGGTTATCCGGCGCGGGCTTGTTCTTGAACACGCGACCAGCCAGGTCAAAGGTCGAACCGTGGCAGGGACACAGAAACCCACCTTGCCAGTCGTCCGGCAGTGAAGGTTGTGCACCCGTTTGGAATTTGTCTGAGGGCGAGCACCCCAGATGCGTGCAAATGCCCACTGCGATCATGTATTCAGGCTTGATCGACCGTGTCGCATTACGTGCGTAGGCAGGGGCTTGATCATCCGGTTTGCGGGTTGAATTGGGGTCTGCCAACTGGCCGTCCAGTTTGGCAAGCGCGGCCAACTGTTCAGGCGTACGGCGCACGATCCAGACCGGCTTGCCGCGCCACTCCACCGTCATTTTTTCGCCCGGCTTCAACGCCGAAATATCGGCCTCAACTGCAGCACCTGCAGCTTTTGCCCTCTCGGAAGGTAAAAACGAACTCACAAACGGCACGGCAGCAGCAATGCCACCGACCGCTCCGGCGCAGCTTGAAGCAATCAGCCAAGTGCGTTTGCTTGAATCCGCGGGGCCGTTTTCGGCATGAATCTCACTCATGGGAATCCTCAGAAAGAAAAGATCGTGCTAGGTATTGACCCTTATTCTAACTGAGGCACCCTTGTGCCAACTTTACAAAACAGCCCCTGTCCCTGCCCACTCGAACGTCAAAAATTACAAATTCAGCGACGGTTTGCGGACAACTGCTTGGCCATCCGAATGGCTTCTACCAGACTATGCTCATCCGCGACACCGGACCCGGCAATGTCAAACGCCGTGCCGTGGTCCGGACTGGTACGCACCAAGGGCAGACCCAGCGTGACATTCACCCCAGTTTCCACACCCAGGTACTTCACCGGAATCAGGCCCTGATCGTGGTACATCGCCAGCACCACATCAAATTCGCCCGGCTTGGTCTGGGTCGCACGGGCACGCATGAACACCGTGTCCGGGGCGAGCGGGTCGCTGGCCAACACCCCCTGTTGACGGGCCGCTTTGACGGCTGGCAGGATCACGTCCAGCTCTTCCATGCCAAACAGCCCACCTTCACCCGCATGGGGATTGAGTCCAGCCACGCCGATCCGTGGGGCACGCCCCAGCACGGCCTTCAGGGAACGGTCAGTGATCAGCAGGGATTGCAATACATTGTCGAAAGTCACCGCGTCCAAGGCATCACGCAGCGCCACATGGATGCTCACCAGCACCACACGCAACTCGTCATTGGCCAGCATCATGCGCACGGGAAGCTGCACCATCGACGTGCCAAGATGCGCAGCCGCCAGGGCCTGAAGCATCTCGGTGTGCCCAGGAAAACCCGCCAGCCAGCCCCCGGCCATGGCCAGCGCGGCCTTGTTCAGGGGTGCAGTGACCAAACCCGCAACCTCACCACGCAAGGCGGCATTGGCCGCCCAGACCACGCAATCACCCGCCATTTGCCCACCCGCAGCACTCAGCTGCCCAAACGGCACCGGTTCGGCAGGCCAGGCTGACGCAGACTGGACGGGTAAAACGGGCACACAACCCGGCGGGCAATGCCACACGGCTTTGGCGTGCGACAACTCGGCCACAGGCCAGGCGGGTCGACGGTTCGCCACCGCCGCCGCCGCCCGCCGCAAGGTAGCGACATCGCCAACTACAAAACAACCCACGCAGTCTTCGGGGGCGCTTTGAAACGCTTTGACGATGATCTCAGGGCCAATGCCCGCGGCATCCCCCATGGTGATGGCCATGGGCAGCATGGGGCTGTTGATGTGGGATGTCATGTCAGGCGGGATTGTCAATGTCAATGAATTCGTGAGCCAGGTCGAATTGGGCTGCCACATGTGCCGCCACCGCGGGGGCACCATAGCGTTCGGTTGCATGGTGCCCACAGGCCAGGTAAGCTACGCCAGATTCACGGGCCAAGTGGGTTTGAGGCTCGGACAATTCACCCGTGATGAAGGCATCGGCACCAGCGGCAATGGCTGCCTCAAAATGGCTTTG
>CAIOAQ010000166.1 GCA_903856025.1 uncultured beta proteobacterium | reverse complement strand
CCTCATATCGTAGTCGCGCAAATTTCCACTAAAGGCAGCCGAAAAAATCGCCTTACTGCTGGGTTTCGAAGTGTCTTGATATTCAACCAATTTGCGGTAGGACACCGTGTCGTGACTCTTGGCCTGAACGTTTTTCCGATCGATCGCGGCGGCCGATGATTTACTTGATGCCGTAGCTGCGTAATTGTCTTTCGCGCTGAGGGAGGCAGCCGATGAGGCCTCGCCACTGTAATTACTTTTCCGCGCAGCTGCTACGGCCGCCGATCCATACGCGTCACTGCCTTGTGCGGCCATGGAAGCACTGGAGTTGCCGCTCGCGCGTGAAGAAGCAGCTGTAGCCGCATTAATGCTGGACGACGAAGCCACTGCAGAGTTGCTCGAAGCGCTTGACCCACTGGCTTTGAGGGATGTATCACTGAAAGAGGAACCTTTGTTGGAATTGAATTCAACCAGCTCTTTCAAAGGCATATTCAGATCACGCGTGGAGGTAACGAACTCATCCACCAACATCAGAATCGCAAAACTGCGATCACTCAATTTGTCAAGATCAGTGCCTCGAATTCCATTTTTAATTTGCCGTCGATCAACCAGCACTTCAATGCGTGTGACGAAATCCGCACCCTCCCGACGCTCTTCCATTACCTTGACATCTCGCAACTGTTTCGCCACCTCGTTAACAATAGCGGCAAACTTCGGGTCGCTGGCGTCAAGTGCTGTGGCATCCTTAATAGCCTTGAGTGTGGCATCACGGATAGCATCCTGTTTAGCAGCATTGCGAATTGCTGAGGCATCGCCCGCCCCTATGGGTGCGCGTCCTTCGCCGAAGGTAGTGCTCTGCGCATGCGCAGGAGCAAGTGCACACAGCGAAAGACCGGCCAACGCGTAGGGCAACACTTTGCCCAAGTGGGTTTTGAATTTCATGGATGACTCCGGTATATGGATGGGTAGATTTATTTGTCTGCAGGGACTTCAATGACAATGTCTCCAGCGCGAATCACTTGCTTGCCATTGCCTTCGCGTATGCTCACCGCGCCCGATGCGTCGCTACCAAAGATCCCCGTCATGCCCTTGCGACTAGGAAAGCTGGCTGACATCAGATCGCGGTAAGCGGCCATGGATTTAATGGGGTCGAGATTCGCGTTCTTGTCGATCTGTTCATCGTCTTTCAGGCCCAACTTGATCGCCTGCTCTAGGGCAACGATGGCTGCATTTTTGTCACTTGCCTGAGCCTTGGCTTGGGCCAGCAGAAAGTAGGATTCATAGTCCGTTGGGGCTTTTTCCGTCAACCGCTGCGCGATTGAAGCTGCTTCAGAGAAGTTTTTGACATCCATCGATTTGTGAACATCGGCCTTCAGGTTGTCGGCGCTCTTGATGAAGTCCAAATCGCAACCCGTTAAGGCTGCAGTCGCAAACGTGCAGGCGAAGCAAAGCGCGACCAGCATAGGCCGTACCCCCAATGGGGAGATTAAATTTTTCATGATGGGACTGGACGGGCCAGCGAGTAGTTTGAGGAAAGAGTGATCGCAAAAGAACGCGAATACCGGTCTTGGCAAATCCCGGTGAGTGACTGGGCCAGATAGCCCACAGAAGTGTCATTGCGCACCCCGATGTAACAGTTCACCGATGTTTCGAAAACTTTCAATCGTCCTGAGATTACGAAGCGACGCGCGCAGTCTTCGCTGGGATCATCTCTACAGGTGTCGGGCTGAACGACCAAGCGGCCGACGTTGGGATCGGTCTCCGTGCGCACGTCAAACACGGCACTGTTTCCGTGAAAATTGAGCAAGCCGGAGATTCTTTGTTCTGGCGCTGTTCCCAAAGCCTGGGATACCAGATCAAAGCGATTGAATCGTTCCAGTTGCGGAGCCGCATCCAAGCTGCTGACATGCGCCGGCGTAGGCGGAGCGCAGGCTACAAGAAAACTCGCCCCAAATACAAAGATAGAAAAAAACCGTTTGCCTAATGACAAACTGTGATCATCTGACTGGTGACTGTCAGAAATG
>CAIOAQ010000165.1 GCA_903856025.1 uncultured beta proteobacterium | reverse complement strand
TCAAAGTGACCCTGCCGCCCCATGTCACATTGAAGGCCAGCGTCGATGAATCCGCCCCCGCAGTATTGGCAGATGCCACTCAAGTAGAGCAAGCTCTTTTGAATTTATGTACCAACGCCATCCACGCCATGCCGCAGCAGCCCGGCACGCTCAGCGTTGATTTGTCGTACGTCCATGGCGCGGCTGATGACGAAAACGAGCGGCGCACTGGTCTCAGATCGCAACACGTTCGCCTGACTGTCAGAGACACCGGCAGTGGCATGGATGAGGCCACTGTTGAACGCATTTTTGAACCCTTTTTTACCACCAAGCCCGTTGGCCAAGGCACCGGACTCGGTCTGTCGGTGGTACATGGCATCATGCGTGCACATATGGGCACGGTGCGTGTCAAGAGCACGGTAGGCCAAGGCAGTGAGTTCTCGCTCTTTTTCCCGGTGTCCAACATGCAGACCGTAGCCGCTGTATCGGTGGTCGCAACGCCTTTATCGGCCCAAGGTTCCGGCCAGCGTGTGATGTATGTCGATGACGACGAGGCGCTGGTGTTTTTGGTCAAACGGGTACTCACCCGCAAGGGTTACCAGGTCACGACCTTCACCGATCCGCGTCTGGCGCTGGCCACACTGCAAGCCGATTCCACATGTTGCGACCTGATGGTGACTGACTACAACATGCCTGGATACAGCGGTGTGGACTTGCTGCGTGATGTCATGGCCCTGCGTCCTGACCTGCCCGTGGCACTGGCCTCAGGTTATGTCACACCAGACATCGAAAAAGAAGCCCTTGCTGCGGGTGCACGCGCTTTGATTCACAAGCCCAACGATGTGGATGAACTGTGCGCCACCGTTCAAAGACTTTTAGTTGAGACCCGCTCGTTTGACTGACGTTTCAATCGTTCATGTCGATGACGCCATTTTGGTGCTCAACAAGCAGGCGGGTTTGTTGAGTGTGCCCGGACGCGGTGAAGACAAACAAGACTGTTTAAGCCGACGCGTTCAAAAACTTTACCCTGATGCCTTAGTGGTGCACCGTCTGGACATGGCCACCTCTGGCTTGATGGTCATGGCACGGAGAAATGACGCCCAGCGCATGCTGAACGAGGCCTTTGCGACACGCTGTGTACATAAACGCTACGAAGCCATTGTGGACGGTGTCATCCACCCAACCCGCAGTGGCTGGCAAGTAATTGACTTGCCGATTTTTTTGGAATGGTCCCAACGTCCCAAGCGCGTGATTGATATGCAACAAGGCAAACCCAGCAGCACCCGCTGGCAGGTGCTTGAGGTCAACCCAGTCGAACAAACCACACGCCTGTCACTCGAACCGATCACCGGTCGGTCCCACCAATTGCGCGTGCACCTTCAAGCCATCGATCACTCGATTTTGGGTGACCCGCTTTATGGGTCGCCTGAAGTCGCCAGCAAGGCTTCGCGGCTGTTGCTGCACGCTTGCATGCTGGAGTTTTCTCACCCACTGAGCCAGCAAGCCCTGAGGTTCACCAGCCCAGCTCCTTTTTGATCAGCCCTTGGTTTTGCGGCCTATCGTGCTTTCGATGAGGTGAATCAGTTTTTCTGAAGCGCCATCAAGTGCTTGATTGAGATTGGCGGCGTGATGATTCACGGCCAAGGGTTGAAGCCCCTCCATGCGAACTTCGAGCATGCAGTGTTTGTTTTCCGGACTGGTTTTTTTGCCCGCGTTTTCATCGCTGAAATGAACTTCAACCCGGGTGATTTGACCCGCAAACCGCGCCAGCGCATCTTTAACACTTGTGGTGACCCACTTGCCCATGGCTTCTGTGCCTTCAATGTGGTTATCGGTATGAATCTGAACTTGCATGTATTTCTCCTGTTACAGCAACCACGTCGGTTAGGGGTCATGATAACCATGCAAAATCATGAAAATTTGTCAGCGGTCAAACTCTCCCCTTCTATTTTTCAACTTTGTTTATCTCTACCTATGCCTACACACCTCTACGTCATCACAGGTGCATCACGTGGTTTGGGCTTGGCCATGGCAGAGCAATTGCTGTCCCCTGGTCATCAATTGCTGTGTATTTCTCGCCGCCCCGAAACAAAGCTGGATGACCAAGCCAAAGCCGTTGGCTGCGCAGTGGAACAATGGGCCATGGACTTGGCAGATGCGCCCACTGTGTCTGCACGTCTGGCTCAGTGGTTGCAGTCCCTGAATTTGCAACTATTGGAAAGCGCAACACTGATCAACAACGCGGGAATGATTCCGTCGATTGTCCCTTTGCGTGATGCACATGCCGATGAAACAACGCGCGCCTTGCAGGTCGGATTGGAAGCACCCATGCTGCTGACAAGTGCATTTTTGCGGCATACCGAATCGTTCACAGGACCACGCAAGGTGCTCAATATTTCATCCGGCTTGGGTCGCCGCCCCATGGCCTCTCAAGCCGCCTATTGCGCGGCAAAGGCGGGCATGGATCACTTCACCCGATGCCTTGCGCTGGACGAGGCGCTGCATGTTCATGGGGCAAAAGTGTGTTCGTTGGCACCCGGGGTGATTGACACCGACATGCAGATACAACTGAGGGATGCACCAGCAGCAGATTTCCCTGATCAAGCAAATTTCTCCAAACTGAAAAGTTCTGGCCAACTCAGTACGGCTCAAGACACCGCACGACAGGTGTTGTCATGGCTGAATCGACCTGACTTTGGTGCGCACCCGGTCGCTGACGTGCGCGATGCCTGAGCAACCTGCCCCGCTGGATGGCGGTGAGGCGGCAGTTGGTATTCAGCCTGTGCCGCCAGCTAAGATGGCTCTACGACATTGTTTTTAACCCCATTGAGGAGATTTGAGATGACCCGTGAAGTTGTGATTGTGAGCGGTGCCCGTTCCGCCATTGGTACCTATGGCGGCAGTCTGAAGGACATTGCGCCCACCGAGTTGGCCGGACAACTGGTACGCGAGGTCTTAACACGCGCGCAAGTCAAAGGTGACGAAGTCGGCCATGTCGTCTTCGGCCATGTGGTCAATACCGAGCCCAAAGACATGTATTTGTCCCGTGTAGCTGCCATTAACGGCGGCTGTGCCGAAGGCGTACCCGCTTTCAATGTCAACCGCTTGTGCGGCTCCGGCTTGCAAGCCATCGTGTCTGCGGCGCAATCCATCCTGTTGGGTGACGCAGACATCGCGATTGGCGGCGGTGCCGAAGCCATGAGCCGTGCCCCCTACGCCAGCCTGAACATGCGCTGGGGCGCACGCATGGGTGACACCAAAATGGTGGACATGGTGGTCGGTGCATTGCATGACCCGTTTCACACCATCCACATGGGCATCACGGCCGAGAACATTGCCGCCAAATGGGGCATCAGCCGTGAGGATCAAGACGCTCTCGCGGTAGAAAGTCACAACCGCGCCCAGCGCGCCATCGAAGGCGGTTTTTTCAAGAGCCAGGTCATGCCGGTAATCCTGAAAGGCCGCAAAGGCGACGTCATTTTTGATACCGACGAACACTACCGTCCGAATTGCACGCTGGCCGACCTGGCCAAACTCAAACCTGCGTTCTTGAAAGAGAACGGCACGGTCACCGCCGGCAATGCATCAGGCATCAACGATGCGGCCGCCGCCGTGGTGATGATGGAAGCCTCTGTCGCCAAGGCACGTGGTCTTAAACCCTTGGCTCGCCTGGTGGCCTACGCTCATGCTGGCGTGGACCCCAAGTACATGGGCATTGGCCCAGTGCCCGCCACACAGCTGGCACTCAAGAAGGCAGGTTTGACCGTCAACGACCTGGATGTGATCGAAGCCAACGAAGCCTTTGCCGCCCAAGCCTGCGCCGTCAGCCGCGATCTGGGACTGGACCCTGCCAAGGTCAACCCTAATGGCTCCGGCATTTCACTGGGTCACCCCATCGGCGCCACAGGTGCGCTGATCACCGTGAAAGCCTTGTATGAGCTGGAGCGCATCCAAGGTCGTTATGCACTGGTGACCATGTGCATTGGCGGCGGCCAGGGCATTGCCGCTATTTTTGAGCGCACGGCCTGATTGCTGCACTCAGCGCAAGAAAAAACACCAACATATGGGCATTGATATTGCTTGGTGACCTGTCAAAGTTCACTTAGGAGTGTTGATGCACCAGACGTTTTATGAAGTCGCTTCTCCGCAGCAGGGGATACGAAATTTTTCCGCCATGATTCAAAACTATGACCTGGCACGCCCAACTGAATATTGACTATTCACAGGCGTACCAGCGCACGGTCGCACGCCACTGTCACACCGGTCCTCTGAGGGTCTTGCAGAGTCTTTATCCGGAAGGCGATGCCATCTGTCACAACGTGCTGGTGCATCCGCCGGGTGGATTGGTAGGTGGCGACACGCTGGACATGCACATCAGCGCCCAGGGTTCGGCCCACGGCCTAATCACCACACCTGGCGCGACCCGCTTCTACCGCTCGGCATCTGAACAGGCTGTGCAACGTACGCACATCCGTCTTGCCGATCAGGCACGTCTGGAGTGGCTGCCCCTGGAGGCCATCGCCTACAACCAGTGCCTGGCTGAGAATCGGTTGGAGATCAATTTGGCACCTCAGGCCGAATTCATGGGCTGGGACATCACCGCGTTTGGCTTGCCCAGTGCATCCTTGCCGTTCGAGCAAGGCCGTTTTTTGCAGCACATTGAAGTGCCTGGTGTGTGGCTGGAGCGTGGTCTGATGGATGCCAGCGACACCCGTCTGATGGACGGCGCCTTGGGGCTGGCCTGGCAGCGTTGTATGGCCTCGCTCTTTTTTGTGAGCGGCTCCCCTCTGGACAGAACACGCCGCGATACGGGTCTTGAGCTGGCGCGTGATGTCATCGCTCACCACACGTTATGCAGCACCGCCGGCGCAACCTGCCCTAACCCGCAGGTGATGGTGGTTCGGGCGCTGTCGCCTCTGGTAGAACCCGCCATTGACTTGCTCCGTCAGGTATGGGTGAATTGGCGGGCGCATTTCTGGCAACTGCCTGCCACCGCTCCACGCATATGGTCGACATGAGCTGTGTTGGTCAAGTGGCGCAGCTCTCTTTTGAACGACACTGAGCATCAGGGAAAATACTGGCATGAATGCCCCACTCCGCACCACCATAATCACCCTGGCTTTTTGGGCCATGACGATCCCGTCAACCGTCTGGGCCGTCGCAAGGTTGCACTGCGATGTCACCTACGCCGGAACCACCCACGCCATAGACACGCAACCAGTGACCGATCCGTACCCCGTGCCCTCCATCGACATTGGTGGGCGCTTCTGGTTCAAAGCGGTCATGGTGGGCCAAAACACGCGGGTGGACTACGTCAAACTGTACGCTTACATCGACACCCGCAAGCAACCCCTGTTGATTCAGGAGGCGATTTATCTGCCGCCTTTTAAATCCACCTCGTCCCTTTATCCCTTGACTGGACAACAACACCTTTACGCTGGGCCGGTGGAGCGCGAACTGATGTACAACTGCACCTTGCAGGGGGTACAACCATGAAACAGTTGCTGAAACACGGTCTGGTCTTGATGTTGTGCCTGTGCGCTGCGTTGGCGCATGCGGGGGAACCCTCCACGCCGGTCACCCTGGTCTTTGCGGGGGACATCGTGCTCGATGACTCGGCGGGTCAATTGATTGAACAGGGTGGCGATCCGTTTGCGGACTTTGCCGACGTGTTCAGCGCAGCCGACATTCGCCTGGCCAATCTGGAATGCGTGGTGGCCACCACCGGTTCAGCGGGCGAAAAAAACTACACTTTTCGGGCGCACCCACGCACCCTGCCGGTGCTCAAACGTCACTTTGACGCCCTGGGGCTGGCCAACAACCATTCAGGTGATTTTGGGCGCGGGGCCTTTGCTGAAATGTTGGGACTTTTGAGCCATGCCCAACTTGGGCAATTTGGTGGGGGGCATAACCTGTCTGAAGCCCACACACCGCTGATCATCGAGCGCAAGGGCCTGCGCATTGCGTTGCTGGGCTACAGCGAGTTCATGCCGCGCAGTTTTGAAGCTGATTACGACGCGCCGGGCGTGGCCTGGAGTGAAGACGAGCAAGTGGTCGCCGACATCAAAAAAGCCCGAAGCTTCTACCATGCAGACCTGGTGATCCCCGTGATGCACTGGGGCTGGGAAAACGAACTCACCTCCAACGCGCGCCAACGGCAACTGGCCCAGCTCATGATCGACGCTGGTGCCGATGCGGTCATTGGTGGGCACCCCCACGTGACGCAAGAGATCGCCCACTACCAGGGCAAACCGATCATTTACAGCGTGGGCAATTTTGTGATGAAGGAAACCGACAACAACAACCAGCGCCGCGGCTGGGTGTTGCGCCTGCAGTTGGACAAGCTGGGCGTGCTCGGGTTTGACACACGCGTGGCGCAGATCAGCATGGACGGCCTTCCCAGTCTGGACCGTGTAACACCCAGCCCATGCTGGAGCCGAGGTCAGGCATCGGTCGGCATGTGCCAACCATCGAAATGACCCGTACTGGCCTCAAGCTGGTATTATTTTGAGAGCACCATGTGCTTATATGATAAAGGCTAGAAGCCTGTTTAATGCTTATATAGCCACCATCTGCCGCACCCCATCGGACTCCATGGTCGACCCCAAGCCCTGGGCTTTAACCGCACCACGCTCCATCACCACATAGTGGTCGGCCAGTTCCTGTGCAAAGTCGTAGTACTGCTCGACCAACACGATGGCCATGTCGCCGCGGTCGGCCAGCATGCGGATGACACGACCAATGTCCTTGATGATGCTGGGCTGGATGCCCTCGGTGGGCTCGTCCAGGATCAGCAGTTTGGGGCCAGCAGTCAGGGCGCGGGCGATGGCCAGTTGTTGCTGCTGCCCACCTGACAAGTCGCCGCCACGGCGGTTGAGCATTTGCTTTAACACAGGGAACAGCTCAAACAACTCAGGCGGTATCGGTGTGCTGGCAGGTTTGTAGGCCAGGCCCATGCGTAGGTTCTCTTCAACGGTCAGGCGGGCGAAGATCTCACGCCCCTGCGGCACGAAGCCAATGCCTGCACGGGCACGCTCGTAAGGCGTGGTGTTCTGGATCGGTTTGCCGCCGAATTCGATGCTGCCAGTCTTGATGGGCACCAGGCCCATCAGGCTTTTGAGCAAGGTGGTTTTGCCAACGCCGTTGCGGCCAAGGATAACGGTAACTTTGCCTAAAGTGGCCTGCAGGTTCACATCGCGCAGGATGTGGGAGCCACCGTAGTATTGGTTGATGTTGGTGACATTCAGCATCTGTCTTTATCCTCTTTTACTGCTTTGGCGGGGGACGGCCATTCGCTGTTGATTTCTTTTATTGGCTTTTGATGCGGTCGTTGGCCGGGGGTGGCCCTGCGGCCACTCACTTTCTTTTGCTTCGCCAAAAGAAAGTAAGCAAAGAAAAGGCGAGCCGAATGCGCCGCCGTCACTGCGTGCCGGTTCGCTGCGTTGCTCGGGGTGGT